>JAFGTJ010000039.1 GCA_016934195.1 Anaerolineae bacterium
ATTAGGATAACACATCGAAATTAAGATCAAATAAAAATCAAATTTAAATTCCGGCATTTGCGCGGATTTGGTGCAAAATAGCTAAATTTGCGCACGTTTTCGGGGAATGCGAGGGGCAGTAAATTTTTTTCACCACAGAGAGACACGGACCGCACAGAGAACGAAAAAAGTGGTTCTCTCTTTTTCTCGTTAAATAAAGACGCTCTGTGTTCTCTGTGCCTCTGTGGTGAATTTTTTTTGCCCAATTTCCGAACGCGCCCGGCAGCGAACGCGGGATTGTCAGCCAACAGACCCTATGCTATACTGCGCGGCATGACGTACTAAGTAGGCGCTTCGCCCGCGCGCGGAGACACACCCCGGCAGGAAGTCCGATCCACCGCATAATCACACGAGGCGGCGCGTGGATCATAGCCGGTATGCGCCTGCACGTTCTACCCCCCAATCTCAGATCATTGTTGTGTACGTGGTTCGGACCGCAGGCGCTTGGCCTGTGGTTTTTTCGTTTACCCGAATCACTAGCAGCGAATCATCTTGAGAGAGGAACCAACCGTGTTTGAACAACTGATCCATCGCAACCGTATCCCGACCGAATGGCAGAAAATCCCCTGGCACGATCCCGACTTCAGCCGCCGGATGCTGCGCGAGCATCTGTCGCAGGATCACGACGCCGCCAGCCGCCGCGCCTCCATCATCGACCAGCATGTCGCCTGGATTCACCGCGCGGTGCTCGGTGAAAAACCGTCTACCGTGCTGGATTTGGGCTGCGGTCCCGGTTTTTACGCGGATCGCCTGGGCAAACTGGGTCACACCGTCGCCGGGATCGACATCGGCCCGGCATCTATCGAGTACGCGCGCGCCCATGCCACCGGGACGTTTATCCTCGACAGCGTGCTCACCCACGACCTGGGGAGTGACTATGATCTGGCGATGATGGTCTACGGTGAATTTAATGCGTTTTCGCCGGATGATGCCGCCGCCCTGATCGACCGGGTCTATGCAGCGCTCCGACCGGGCGGCCACCTGCTGCTGGAAGTGCATACCCATGATTTTATCGTGCGCCTGGGTGATGAACCGGCCTCCTGGCACACGGCGCAAAGCGGCGTGTATGCCGATCAGCCGTACCTCTGCCTGAGCGAATCGTTATTCGACCAGGGAGCCGCCTTGACGCATTACTACGTGTTCGAGACGGGATCGGATGCGATGACGCATTATCTGGCGATGCACCAGGCGTATACCGACGACGAATACCGGGCTTTGCTGCGGCGGTTTGATCGCGTGGACTTCCACCCGTCGCTGGCGGGCGCGGGCAGTGATACCGGGCAGGATCACCTGTTCGTGATCGTCGCGGCGCGCTAAAAAACACACAATCCCCCAGGAACGGCTCCTGGGGGATACGCTATAGATCGTCAGAAAATGTTTTGGAATTGAGTTTGTTTACCTCACCCCCCGGCCCCCTCTCCATTCGAAATGGAGAGGGGGAGAAAAGCCGCAAGTCCCCCTCTCTAACTGGGTTGGAGAGGGGGATTTAGGGGGTGAGGTAAATCCGGTGAGCATTCGTATTCTATAACGTTTTCTGAAAAACTATAGTTCTTTGCTGCGGTCCTCTGCTCCGTTCCAGACCGACGCGGACCCAAAAGCAGGGCCGCGCGGTCTTCCACCTCCGCGCCGGACCGCTGGTGGGTGCGTCCGGTGCAGCCGCGCGGCGCGGCACGGAACGCAGGACTGCGCAAACGCGCTTTTCGTTTGCGTCAGTCCGTAGTGAAGTAGAGCGCTGCGCGGGAACCCGTTCCCGATTGGGAATATCTCGCTCAATCCCCCACCACGCCGATACGTGCGCCCTGTATCCCGTGCGGTCTGTCTTCCGGCATTTCCTCCGGTACGGCGGACGGCTTGTGCAGCGTCTCCGGCACGAAGCGCGCAAACGTGAATGACGCCGCGAATCCCGCCCCGGCCAGGACCATCGCCGCCGCCGGGAGCACCAGCAGGTCCGCGATCCCGCCAACCAGCAGCGGCGCGCCCGCGCCACCCAGATCGCCGATCAGGTGCCACAATCCCAGGAAATCGCCGCGCCCCTGTTCCGGTGCGAGATCGCCGCCGATTGCCAGCATCGACCCGGCGCTGATCCCGTTGCCAAAGCCGAGCAGCAGCGCCACCGCCAGCAGTCCGGCAAAACTGCCCGTTAGCGGAATGAGCATCATCCCCACCGCCTGGATCGCAAAGGCGGGCACTACCGAATATTTGCGGCCCCAGCGGTCCATGATCAGGCCCGCCACGCTGAACAATACCATATCCATGCCCCACGAGAGGCTGACCAACACCCCGATCTGCGAGACGCTCAGTCCGATCACGTCCGCCGCGTACAACGGCAGGATCACCGAGCGGCCACTGCGCACCAGTTGCGCGAAGACCTGCCCGGTCCCGGCAGCGCCCAGGATGCGGGCGTGCGTTCGCAGCGTGGCCCACACGCCCCGGAGCGACTCGCGGATCGTGCCCAGGACCGGGCGGCGTGCCCCGGTTTCCTGTTCCTGCCTGGAAACCGGGATCGCTGGCTGGTAGCGCACCACGAAAACCAACGCCGTCGCGCCGATCAGACCCGCCACCACGAACGCGACCCGCATCCCGAACAGGCCCGCAATCGCGCCGCCTGCCGCCGATCCGACAAAGCCGCCGATCCGCAAAATGCCGCCAATGCCCGAACTGGCGCGGCCCCGGTTGGTCACGGTGATCGCTTCGGTCAGATAGGCGTGCTGCGCGACTTTGTACACCGCGAACCCGATCCCATTCAGCAGCAGCGCGATCACGACCAGCCAGATCGACCATGCCATGCTTAGCGCCAGAATGGACACGGCGTACAACATGATCCCGGCCAGCATCGCGGTTTTCTGGCTCCAACGGCGCAGCAGCATTCCGGCGGGGATATCGCCCAGCATGGTCCCCAGCGCGTTACAGGCCAGCACCAGCCCGATTATGCCGTAGGACACGTCGAAATCGCCCACGTACAGCGGCAGCAGCGGCGCGATCATCTGGCCCGCGAAGGTGAATAACAACGCGGGCGCGTAGAGCGCCCGCATCAAGGGGTGACGTAGTATGGCGCGCAGCGTATGTTTCAGCACAGTGAGTTTTGGCATGAATGGATTCTCCTATGCGTGCGCGCCCAAGTCTACCATTTACCGGTGCTGCTGCAACCCCATTTCGATGATGAGCAGCGTATCAGCGGCGCGCGGTGGGGTTGCGTGATGGGGGGCGCGATTGGGTGTGTGGCGGCGGTGTGCCAGCCATCCGTATACCAGTGATAACAGTGAAAGCATGGTGTTTCTTCCTTCTACTAAACGTGACTCTACGATACACCGGGTTGAGATATAATGGAAGGCAATGTAACCTATAGCTGGCATAGGATTCTTCTATGGAACTGGGACATCTGGAAGCCTTTGAGCGGGCCGCGCGAGAAGGCAGTTTCACGCGGGCGGCGAACGCGCTCGGCCTCACCCAGCCCTCGATCAGCGCCCGGATCGCGGCGTTGGAGGCGGAATTGGGCGGCGCGGTGTTCGAGCGGGGCGGGCGGCGGCTGCATCTCACACCGTTGGGACGCGCCTTTTTACCCTACGCGGAACGTTCGTTAGCGGTCCTGGCCGATGGCCGGGACGCCGTGCGCCGCTATGCGGAAGGCAAACAGGGCTACGTGTCGGTAGGCGTATTGCAGCCGCTCGCCATGTACATGCTGGCCCGCCCGCTGGAGCGCTTTCGTATGGAGTATCCCGCCGTCGATGTGGCGATCCGCGAGCGGCATCCCCGTATCGTGATCGACATGCTGTACGGCGGCACCGCGACGTTGGGGCTGCTCGGTGCGCCGGTCTGGGATAAGGGATTGGCGGTGCTGGCCCGTTTTCAGGAACCGGTCCACCTGGTCGCTGCCGTCGATCACCCGCTGGCGGTCCGGGCGCGCGAACGGGAGTCCGTTGCGCTGGCGGACCTGTTCGCCCATACCATTTACCGCGTGACGCTCAACCCGCGCGTGACGGCGCTGGTCCAAAATCTGGTAGAACAGGGGCGGCGCGGCAGCGGCGGCGCGGTGATCCAGGTTCCGGCGGTGATGGCGCTGCAACCGCTGATTCTGGGGCAGGGTGTGGCGTTTCTGCCGGAAAGTTACGTGCAGCGGCACATCACGGCGGGCACGCTGGCCTTTTTGCCGGTGGACGATCTGCCGCTGCTGTATAACGAGACAACGCTGGTTACGCTGGGCGGGCGCGATCTCGACCAGCCCAACGCCGCCTTTGCGCGGATTGTGCGGGCCGAGTGCCGTTCGATGCTGGTGGATTAGGACCGCATTACAGGGCTATCGCTTCAAAGTCACGAAACGGCCTCACCCCCTAATATCCCCTCTTCCCTGCACTGCACTGGCGGAGAGGGGACTTGATGCCGTGACATTTTCCCCCTCTCCATAGCGCAGCGTCATAGAGAGGGGGCTAGGGGGTGAGGCTAACCGGGTGACGATCACCAACAAAAAGGTCAATTTATCCCTTAACTTAATGCGTATAGGGCCGGGGGGTGAGGACGTTTTTGATGTTGTTGGCGAATTGGGCGCGTAGGGGCGCTGCTTGCCGCGCCCTGTTTGTTTTTTGGGGAGGGCGCGGCAAGCAGCGCCCCTACGAAATGTGGTCCCATTGAATTCGCCAACAACATCG
>JAFGTJ010000308.1 GCA_016934195.1 Anaerolineae bacterium
CGTTTTACAATGGGCGTCGTCGGCGTGCTGCCGGATGCCGCCGGGGAACGGCTGTTGCTGGTCGAGCACCTGTTTCACCCGTATAAGCCCTGGGGACTGCCGGGCGGCTGGCTGAATCGCGGCGAGGGTCCGGCGGAAGCGGTCGTGCGCGAATTCCGCGAGGAAACCGGGCTGCGCGTGCGCGCCGTGCGCCCGCTGCTGATCAAGAGCGAGTGGGGTTTGCGGCGGCACATGAACGCCGTGTACCTGTGTGCGCTGGACGGCGAAAACCAGTCGGTGCGGCTGAACGGGGAACTGCTTGATTATCGCTGGACCACGCCGGACGATTTGCCGCCGCTGGCGAATTTTCACCGGGCGGGGATCGCGGCGGTGTTTGGGGATGTGGTGGTGTCGGAGTGTGAAGAGCCTCACCCCTAAATCCCCTCTCCATGACGCTGCCGACCTCCGGTCGGCGCTATGGAGAGGGGACTTTGACGCGCGACGTGTTTCCCCTCTCCGCGTGTGGAGGCGCAACCTGCGGTTGCGTCGGGGCAGGGGGTGAGGCTAATCGTACCGGATGAGGTAGTGTTGGAGCGATGTGTAACGTATGAGCGCAGATTATGGGCGATTGGGCGAACGCCAGCGGGGAATGCAGCTTCCGCTGTTGGAAATTCTCTCGTCGCTGCTGCTGTTGGGCGCGATCCTGGTCGGCATGTTCGAGCTGGTCAATTACAGCAACGACAAGGAGTCCTTGCCGACCGATCTCACGATGGCCGGGATCGCCGTTGGCGGGTTGAGCGAATCTGACGCGCTGGCCCGGTTGGAAGCCGCGTATGTGGACCAGCCGATCCAGTTATATTACGACGGGAATCCGATTGTGCTGCAACCGGCAGAGATTAATTTCCGGCTGAACAGTGACGCGATGCTGGCCGAGGCGCGGTCCCAGAACAGCCAGGAGAAAAATTTTTGGGCCGGTTTCTGGAATTACCTGGGACGGCAGCCGGTCGCGGCGGTAACGGTCTCACTCAGCGCCGGGTATCCGACCTCCGACCTGCGCGGCTATTTGCACGATATCGCGGCGCGCTATGATACGCCGCCCGGTGAGGCGCGGGTAGACCTCAATACGCTGACGTTCCAGTCCGGCGCGTTTGGGCGCGAACTGGATATCGACGCGGCTATGAGCCTGATTGACTCGATCCTGTACAATCCCGATCCGGCGGCGCGGCGCATCGACCTCCCGCTGAGCAGCGCGGGCGCGTCAAGCGTGAATATGGAGACGCTGCAACAGGCGATTTTTGACCTGATGGCGGCGATGGGCTTCAATTACGCGGGCGATCAAACGCTGGCGTCGGTGTATATCATGGACCTGTCTTCCGGCGAGGAAGTGAAAATTCTGGCCGATGTGCCGCACAGCGCCCGCAGCGTGATCAAAATTCCGATCATGATCAATATTTTCCGCGACCAGTTGGTGCTGGATGCGGATACGTCTTACCTGCTCACCGAGTCGATCCTGTGCAGCAATAACTCGTCCTCGAATTTCCTGATGCAGACGGCGGGCACCGGGCCGGATGCGTTTGACTTTGAGACACAGTTACGATTAGGGCTGAACCAGGTATCGTGTACCGCTCAGGCGCTTGGCGCGGACCATACCTTCATCAGCGCGCCGTTGTACGTGGCCGACCGCGCTTACGAGTTCGAGGCGGCGGTGTGCCGTCCTTCGACACCGGGCAATACGGCCTACAATACCAACGCCGATCCGTTCGCCCAGACCACCGCGCAGGATATGGGCGTGCTGCTGGCGCAGATTTACGACTGCGCTAATTACGGCAGCGGGCTGGCGGTGCTGTATCCCGATGATATCCTGCAAACCGAGTGCCAGCAGATGATCGAGGTTCTGAGCGGCAACCGGATCGACCGGCTGCTTGAATTGGGCCTGCCGCCGGGGACCCGATTTGCCCATAAAAACGGCTGGGGCATCGAAACCAGCGCCGACGCCGGGATCGTGTTTTCGCCGGGGGGCGACTATGTGATCTCGATCTTCACCTGGGAACTGGACACCGACGGTAACGACCTGCCCACGCTGGCGAGTTGGGAACTGATCGAGGAGATCAGCCGTCTCACCTATAACTTTTTTAATCCCGCCGAACCGCTGACGATCCGCCGCGAGCCGCTGAACGCTTTCGGCGCGATTGACTGCGTGACGGTCGAGTCGCCGGAGTTGGTGAATCTGAACGATATCGACCAGAACCGGCTGGACGAAAACGGGCTACCATTATCGACGGCGTGTTATGGCGGGGCGGGCGATTGCAGGCCGTTCGACAATTGGGGACGAGATGCACAGTAACGGCGAGATGCCCGGTAACGGTCAGAAGTTGTTGGTTGTTAGTTTTTCGTCGTTGGTTTTTGGCGTGGCGGGTGCGCGCCGGGAAAAAACGCAGCGCCAACTAAAAACCAGAAACTAATGACTCATAACCAATCACTGAGTAGGCGCATTGATAGGGGATAGAATGGACTCCACCGAATTCAAGCGTATTTTGGCGCACAAACTGAATAATTTGCTGATGATGGCGCTCAACCCGGCGCAAATGCTCGATGATCCGAGTATGCCGCCGGAACAGTGCGCGCAGCTTCGGGCCATGTTGAGCGACAGCCTGGCCCGGATGCAGGTCATTTTTAAGGACCTGACCGATCTGGCGCGGGCCGAGGATATGGACGCCGAGCCGCGTTTGGCGTTCCGGCCTGGTGAGTTGGTCCAGCAGGTGGTTGACCAAGAACAGGCGTTGGCCCTCCGTCAGGGCGTGATGCTGGCATTCCAGGCGGACGGCGCGCCGGATCGTGATCTGACGGGCCAGCTTGAACTGTTGGAACGCGGGCTGACGTATGTGATCCAGAACGCGATTTACTACACGCCGGACGGCGGGCGGGTTACGGTTGGGCTGGCGGAGAAAGACGGTTTCGTAGTGATCCGCGTGGCCGACGGCGGATTCGGCCTGCCGCCGGAGGACCTGGGCCACGCCTGGGAGCCGTTTTATCACCCGAAGGACAAGCGCACGGTCCAAATCCCCAATATGGGACTGGGGCTGACGCTGGCGCGGGCCGTGATCGAGTCACACGGCGGGCGGGTGGAGATCAAGAGCGTGCCGGATCAGGGCAGCGTGTATAAGTTATTCCTGCCACTGAACCAGTCGTAAAGAGAAACATGATGGGCGGCACAATTCTGAACACCATCACCGTCTTGATTGGGAGCACGGTAGGACTGCTGATCGGCAACCGGCTCCCGCAGCGGATTCAGGAGTCGGTGATCACCGGGTTAGGGCTGGTGACGCTGTTCGTCGGCCTGAGCAATACCAACGAAACCGGCAATATCATCATTCCGCTGCTGAGCCTGATCACGGGCGTGATCATCGGGGAACTGCTGAATATCGATGCTCGGCTGGAAGCGTTCGCGGGCTGGCTTCAGCGCCGGGTCGCCGGGGTAGGGGGGAGCGCCGATAAAACGCCCGCCGATTCTGCCGAAGCCGGTACGGGTGATGTGCCCGCCGATCCGCGCGCGCGCTTCATCCAGGGTTTTGTGACGGCATCGCTGGTATTTTGCGTCGGGCCGCTGACGTTCGTCGGCTCGATCCAGGACGGCATGGGCCTCGACAGCGGCTTCGAGCAGTTGGCGATCAAAAGCACGCTGGACGGGTTCGCGTCGATGGCGTTCGCGGCCAGCCTGGGGATCGGCGTGCTGTTCAGCGTGATCACGGTGTTTGGCGTGCAGGGCGGACTGGCGCTGGCCGGGTGGCTGGCGGGCGAGTTCATGTCCGATGCCATGATCAACGAAATGACAGCGGTCGGCGGCCTGCTGCTGATCGGGCTGTCGCTGGTGCTGCTGGACCTGAAAAAACCGCGTGTGGCGAATTTTCTCCCGGCGCTGCTGGTCGCTCCGGTGTTGGTGGCGGTCGCGGAAGCGTTGGGAATTAACATTTATCCGCTGTAAGGGGTGCCGAATGTTATTGCGCCAGACGGCACAAAGCAGTATCATCAATGCCGTTTTGGAGCCACTTAGCTTTTGCCGGAAACGGCAACAGAGGGGAGAAAGTTAGAAAATGTCGAAACGTATTGTATTGGTGTTCGTGGTCTTGCTCGTTTTGCCGATGATGTTGACCGCGTGCGGCACCGAATCGCGCGATAATGCCGAAGATTACGTCAAAGCGGTGATGAAGGGCGAGGCGGAGAAGGCGGGCGAGTTGGTCTGCGATTCGTACACGGGCACGGATGATTTGATCGCGCTGTATGCGGCGGCAGAAGTAGACCCGGACAGCCTCAGCCTCAAGTTTGACATGGGCAAGGGCAACAATAAGGAAGAGATCATCGTCACCGGCGCGGTGAAATACGGCCCGGATGCGAAGGAATTCGAGATTGCTGGTAATGCCCGGATGCGCGATCTGCCTGCGGCGGTCGTGGCGGTGGTCGTCCTGGAGAAAGAAGCCGACGCTGATGCCGACGAAGACACGGTGACAAACGTGGACACGCGCCTGGTCCTGACCATGAAGGAAGAGGGCGGCGATTGGTGCGTGAAGGATGTTGATTTGGGCGATATCAAGCTCGGTACCGAGGCTGAAGAAGCCGGGATGGATGAAGCTGAAGAACCCGCAGATGCTGACGCTGCTGACACGGAAGACGCCGACGCTGCTGATGCCGACGCGGAAAATGCGGACGAGACCGCTACCGAGGAACCCAGCGCCTCCGAGTAATTCCTGATGTAGATAACCTTGCGCCTGGCCGTATTGGGCCGGGCGTTTTTTGTTTATGGGAGGTGATCCCGTGCATGGATTACGGCGTGGGCTGCGGTGTGGATTGTGGCGCGTGCTGCTGGCGGCGCTCCTGATCGGAGGGGCGGCGGCGTGCAGCCGGGATAAGGGCGATCCCAAGCGGATCACACGCGATTTTATGCTGGCGGTGTGGACCGGCGACGTGGACCGGGTGCGCGACCTGACATGCCGCGATTGGCGCGATACCACGACCGAATGGGCGCGATCCGGCGATCCGGCCATGATCGTCGATGCCGAGCACCTGCGCTTCGAGGTCCGGGCCGAAAGCGAGGCTCAGGCCGAAGTGATCCTATCGGGCGTGGTGACGTTCAAGGTGACGGACGAGCCGGTCGAGGTGCGCGATCTGGACGTGATAGGCACTATGCTCTTCACCCTGGTGGATGAGAGCGGGTGGAAAGTATGTGGGCTGGAAGAACTTGACGCGCCTGGTTAATTGTTGGACAGCGTTTGAGCAGCCGTGAGCGCGTCGTTCGTATCGCCGAAAATGTAGACCGGGAAATAACGATCCAGTTGTTCGGATGTCGAGCGCGCGAATTTCCGGTACCGGGCGCTGTCAAATACCACCAGCAGGTGTTGGACTTTGGGATGCGCCAGGGTGCCGCTCTTCAGCGTGGCAGTGTGCGCCGCCGGAAAGCCCTCGAACGCCTGGACATTAGCTACCACGATAGCGCCCTCTGGACCATCGTTTAGCATTTCTGCACAGCGTGCGCAAGCGGCGCGGTAGTCCTCAAGCGTGATGGTGCCGGTATAGGTTGCCAACAAAACCGGTAAGGATTTGTGCCATTCTAATTCAATGGGCATAGGACTCTTCCTGCAAATTATGCTGATAGAAAACCGATAGACAGGTTCTTATACCCCATCATAAGGGAGAATAAATGCAATGGCAAGCCACAAGACAAAGCAAACAGTAGCAGGTAGAGAAGCATTAACTTAACTCTACCTGTTTGCCAATGTTGCACCAACGATTTTCTTACCGGAGGCCCCGTAACAGCCGACTTCCCAAAAACAGCGCGCCACCGGCTACCGCCGCCCCCGCAACGGCCAGTTTGCGCACTTCGTCCGGCTCAACACCGGGCAAAACTACTTCGCCATTCCCATAGCTGGCGAACAGTCGGCCCCATTTGGTGTGCAGTGCGTCCTCAACCCGCTGGCGTCCCACAAAGGGGTACCAGTAGTAGTTATGGTACACGTTGCTCGCCATGTAACTCCAGGGCACCAACGGCGTCCGCAGCAGCAGGCCCTCAAAACCCTTCAACCAGCCGTGATAGATCATCTTTTGACCTATGCTGGCGAAGGTGTCCGTCTGGATAAACCCGAAGCGCGGCAGGTTGTTACGGTCCAGTCCCACGATCTCGATTTCGGAGGGATTGCCCACGCCCAAACCGCGTTCGTGCCCCAACCGGATAAAGTCCAACGACATCGGGTCGAAGCCCTGCAAATAGGCGCTCATGGCGTCGATGGCAACCTGATCGGCGGAGGCCAGCAGGATGTCCGTTTCATGTACGCGCATGGCGCGCGGGCCGGGACCGTCTCCGGCAAACGTGCCGTCCATCACGGCGAATACGCCGGTATGGATGTCCTGCTGAATTTGCAGCAGGTCCACGACCGTTTCGTGAATGACGGAGTGCGTCCAATGGCGCTTGCGGCCCAGGAGTCCGCCGAAGGCGTTTTTCATCGCGCCGGTAATGGTGGTGAAGACGTGCGTTTTTACGGTCGGCAGTTGGATGATGTTCCGCCCGTAGAAGTCTTTGGGAATGTACACCCCTTCGGGATACACCCGGTCCAACACCAGGAACGGCTCTTTGGGTTCGTAGCGGACCCATTCGAACTGGGGTTCGTAGAGGTGCCAGTTTTCCAGGCCGTATTTGTCGGTGACGTATTTGTGCTTGTTATTGGTTTCGCCCACCCGTGCATCGACCACGACGGTATCGTTGTGCCCGGCGATGAGGCGCGGATACCCGGCGGCCTGCAATTCCTGGATCACGCCCTCAATCTGCCAGGGGGCGCTGGAACAGGCGGGATACCACGTATCCCACGAGATATTGATTTTCAGGATGGTGTCTTTGTCTTTGGGCAGCGCGTCCTGGTACCCGGCGAGCCGCATCACTTCGCGGGTGTCGTCGAGCACGGTTTCAGGCGTGGTTCTCAGAATGGCGACTTTGCCCTTACCCGGAAAATCTGGCATTACCTGCACCTCCGCTTATTGAGTGCTTCAGTTGGCGGGTGTTCGTTGTTACCTTCAGTTACCTTACGGCAACAGTTATATCAGCCTGAGTAGATGTTAACAGAAATGCCCGCCAGGGGCAGTATAGCCGAACTGACGGGCATAATCAATTGCGTATTTGTCACCGTTTGTTAAGCGTAGGTCAGGCGTCGGGTTTGTGCTACTCGATCACCGGGATCGGGCGGCAGTCGGTTTCAACCGCGATCCAATCCGCATTGTTGATCACCCACACTAACTGGCGGCTGGCGCGCTGGACATATAACCACGAGACATCGGCGGTGCTGCCCTGCACGACGACCTGTTCACCCTGGCGGAACTGGCCGAGCCACGACTGGTTGATGCCGGGACCGGCGCGGAAGTTCAGGATGCTGCCCCGGATAACGCCCACGCAGTCCGGGCCGGGCGTCCACGTCGGGTAGGGCGTGTAGGTCGGCTGCGGTGTGAAGGTCGGGTAGGGCGTGCTGGTCGGGTAGGACGTTGCCGTCGGGTACGGTGTATTGGTCGGCAGCGGTGTCAGGGTCGGGTAAAACGTGCCGGTCGGGTAGGGTGTATTCGTCGGAGCCGGGGTATTGGTCGGCAGCGGCGTAAAGGTCGGATACGGTGTGCTGGTCGGCAGCGGCGTCAGCGTGGGTAACGGCGTGCTGGTCGGGAACGCGGCGACCGTGCCTTCGACCTGCATCGCTACCGCCTGCATCGTGATCTCGGCCATCTGGGTCGCGGCCTGATCGTCCAGGGTCGGCGTGTAGGTCGGCGTCAGCGTGGGCAGCGGGGTATAGGTCGGGAACGGCGTGTAGGTCGGGATCGGTGTATAGGTGGGCTGTCCGGCCAGTATTTCTTGAGGGTCCAGTGTCGGGAACGGTGTGTAAGTCGGCAGCGGCGTATAGGTCGGCTGCATTGAAATATAGGTCGGCAGGGCATCCAGTGTGGCCTGAACTGCTTCCGCGATGGCGGTTGCCTGGGCTACCGGGTCCACCGTTTCGGGCGGTACTGGGGTTGGCATGGCGTTAAATGTGGCCTGGACCGCTGCGACGATGGTGGCTTCCTGGGCTTCCGCGTCCCCCATTTCGGATGGCTCTGGCGTGGCCTGGGCGTCGAGCGTGGCCTGGACCGCTTCGGCGATGGCGGCTTCCTGGGCTTCCGCCGTTGCCTCAAGGTCCGGCGATTCCTCGGTCGGCATGGCGTCGAGGGTAGCCTGGACCGCTTCGGCGATGGCGGCTTCCTGGGCTTCAGCGTCTGGCATTTCCCCGGTCATGGCGTCGAGCGTGGCCTGGACCGCTTCGGCGACGGCGGTTTCCTGGGCTTCAGCGTCTGGCATTTCCCCGGTCATCGCGTCAACGGTCGCCTGGATCGCGTCCGAGATGGCGCTGGCCGTTGACGTGCGTTCGGCGTCCGAGGGACCGTCATCGCCCCCGCCGCACGCGCTGAGCACGAAGGCCAATCCTAACAATAATACAAGTACGAGCATACTCCCCGATTTAGAATATTTTGAAAACATGCGCGAATCCCCCTGGTGGCAGGTGGTAGAAACAAATTTCCGATTATTATAACGCAAGTTTATGTCACCGGCATAGCACGCAGTTGGACGGTCGCATCCAGAATTAACTGGACGGCGGCGTCGATGCCCGTTTTGCCGGTGTTGATCAACAGATGGTACAGGGTTGGATCGTCGCAGCGCACGCCAAAAAAACGCCCCAGGTATTCGGCGGTGGCGCGGTCCTGGCGGTTGATGCGTTGTTGGGCCTGTTCGATGCTAAGCGCGTACTGCTGTTGGATTCGCTCGATCCGGGAGCCGGTCGGCGCAATGATGCGGACGTGCAGCACGTTGGGTTTATCCTGCAACACGGCCTGCCCGCCGCGCCCCACGATCACGATATCGTCCAGATCGTAGGCGCTGCGGATCGCGCTCTGGATCAGGGTAACGTACTGTTCCTCGTCGATAGTTTCTTCGGTTAGCGTGACATTGCCCTTTGAGTCCTGGGCGCGGACTGCGAAAGTCTTGATGGGGCGCGGACCGGGGCGCAGCAGCCGCGAGACGAACGTCTTGACCTCGTACTGTTCCTCGGAATAGTCGATTACGTGGTCTTTGGCGAGGCCCAGTTCGGCGGCGGTGTTGATCATGATCTGCTTGTCGAAGTAGCGGTAACGCAGCAAATCACAGATGCTTTTGGCGATTTGTTCGCCGCCCGCGCCGATCTGCCGGGAAATGGTAATAACTGCCATGCTGATTTTGCTCGCCTCATGTTGACCTGTATGCAGTATAACGGAGTGGGCGCGCCTTGTCGATAGAGGCGATGGTGCAGCATTCACAAACGGAGGCACCCGCGAGTGCCTCCCTCCAATGATGGTTTGTTTCTACTGTGAGGCGATCAGGATGCGGCGGGCGCGGGATCGACCTGGCGGGCGGCAGTGATGATCGTTTCGACGGCGGCGTCGATGCCCATCAGCGCGGTGTTGAGGATCAGGTGATAGTGGGCCGGATCGTCCCACTCGATGCCATGAAAACGACGCACATACTGGGCGGTGGCGCGGTCGCTGCGGGCCAGCATCGTTTTGATCTCCGCGATGCCGCTTTTGCCTTCCTGTTTCATGGCCTGGATGCGATTTTCCAGCGGCGCGATAATGCGAACATGCAGCACGCCGGGTTTGTCGAGCAGGATGGCCTGCCCGCCGCGCCCGACAATCACGATATTGCCCTTGTCGTGGGCGCTCAGGATGGTATGGCGGATCAACTGGATGCACTGTTCTTCGTCAAGGGCCTGGCTGGTGAGGGTTTCGCCGCCGCCGGGATCGCGCTGGCGGATCGTCACATGGTCGATGGGGCGCGGACCTTCACGGAGCAGGCGCGAGAGAAAACTGCGGACATGGTAGCGGTCTTCGGAGAAATCGATCACTTCATGGTCGCACAGGCCCACCTCGGCAGCCGCCTCGACCATCAGCCGTTTGTCGAAATAGGTGTAGCTCAGACGGTCGCGCACGCGCGCGGCGATCTCGTCCCCGCCGCTGCCGACCTGCCGGGAAATGGTAATAACGGCCATAACACGCCTCCGTAAATAACTCAGTTATGGGTTATGGGGTGGTGGTTTTGAGTTATTGGTTTTTGGTGGTTAGCAGGGCAATCGTGTTCGATACGGCGTCCTGTGCTGACCACTTCCGCGAATGGCCCGAAAAAACCTAATACTCGAACCGCCCACTACAAACCCACAACTACAAACTAATCACTTCTAACGGAGCGCACACCCGACACCTGGAAGCCGTCGCATCACGCCGCCCGGCGCGGCGGCGTTTCCCCGACTCAGGTGCCGGATTCGTTGCCCCAAATGGCCGCGCCGTTGGCTCGCGTGATCTTCCCGCCTGTGTAAGCGGTGTTGCTACCAGTATAGCACAGGTTGTTGGTGTTGCGTGCGCGGGTGGACGCTGTATACTCGCGTGGGTATATGGCGGCGGGACACGCGGGTTCCGCCCTACGGATGTTATGAGAATAGGCGGGACACATGGGTCCTGCCCTACGGATGTTGTGAGAATGGAGAAACACCGAGGCACCAGTATGAACGATCAACAGGATAGGGGGGCGCTGTGGCAGACGTTGTTCACCGGGCGGACTTTTGCGCCGGAGGATATCGGGCCGCTGATGGACGCGCCGCCCAACGAGGTTATGATCCGGCTGAATAAGGCGTTGTTCGAGCCGCTGCAAGCGATGGTTGGCTTCGCGGATTTGTGGCACGTCGAGGTGGATTTGCGCGCGGTGCAGCAGGTGTGCGGCGTCCCGGCGCGCGATCTGCGGGACGCGGTGGGGCGGTCGGTCACGGCGCTGCATACCCAGGCGCGGCGAGTCACCGACGAGTATTGGAGCGCTCATCTGGGTTCTCTGAACGAACTGGTCCCCGGTTCTGATTTGGGTCCTGATTCCGGCGCAAACGAACAGGCCGCACCGCGCGATTTTGAG
>JAFGTJ010000309.1 GCA_016934195.1 Anaerolineae bacterium
ACCTGTGAGGACGGCGGCGGCGGTTCGGACGCGGCACGCGGCGCGGTCCCACTGTCCGCCTGATTCGGCGACGGAATCGCGGGTTTCTCGGTGCGTTTGCCAAGTTCCTCTAAACGCCGCTTGATCTCGGCCTCCAATGCGCCGGACTGCTCCATATCCCAGTACACCGAACTCCAATACAGAATTTTGCCGAAACGCTGCGCAGACTCCCGGATTTTGGGCGAATTGTCGCTGACGAAGACCGCCGCCAGATGCGGCAGCGCCGCCGGGTTGTTCAACTGCTGGATTTCGATAATAGCCTGCTCGCGCTGCGCATCGTTGGAGCTTTCCAGCAGGCGGCGCAGCCAGACTTTGAAGTCGGTCGTTGAGGGCTTCATGGCCGGGGTGCGCTTGCTGCCGGGATCGGGCCGGTCGCTGCTGCCCAGGTTGGACGATGCCGCGCTCGCGCCCTGCTTCATGCCGCCCATCATCGTGCCCAGGCCCATCATACCGCCTGCCACCAGCCCAACGCCCAACCCGGTCGCGGCGGCTATCCCGGCCTGCTTCACATTGGAACGCTGCTGCCGGTTCTGAAGCGTGCTTTCCAGGTCACGCTCTAATTTTTCCATCAATTCGGCTTCGGCGGCGTCGGGCGTGGCCTCGATCTCGCGGTCCACGCCGAAAAACCGGAAGATTTCGGCCTGCGTGGAATACCCGGCCTGCTGCGCCTGGTAAA
This sequence comes from Anaerolineae bacterium, assembly GCA_016934195.1. Lineage (GTDB taxonomy): Bacteria > Chloroflexota > Anaerolineae > Aggregatilineales > Aggregatilineaceae > JAFGTJ01. The sequence continues at coordinate 716 of JAFGTJ010000309.1, forward strand.
GCCGCTTGCCCGCCCAGGCTATCGCGCTGCGCACCACCGGATCGCCTTCGGCCTGATAGTGTTCGCGTAACGCGGCGAGCGCACCCACTTCATCCACCATCCCCAACACGCGCACAATGTCCAGGCGGACGGCGGGCTGCGGATTCTGCAAGCCGCTCAGCAAGGCTTCGAGTTTCATCACACTACCTCCAGAATTCCCACCACGTACACTTTCACACAATAGTATAAACCAATTCTACCGGTGCAACAGACAGGCACACCCCCTAATTTTGGTGACACTTATCACCCCGATTTGTGGTTTTTGTCACTAAAAAAAGATAGTTTTCATCGTAAACTTCTTTATAAGTCACGAATAAATACTTTGCTAAACTCACCGGAGGAAAAGCTTTTTATGGATGCTGTTGATCTGGCACGCTTGCAATTCGCTATCACCACTGTATACCACTTCTTTTTCGTCCCGCTCACCCTGGGCCTCGCCATTCTGACCGCAATCATGCAAACCGCATGGTACCGCACCGACAACCCGGTCTATAAACGGATGACCAAGTTCTGGGGCAAACTGTTCGTCATCAACTTCGCAATGGGCGTCGTGACCGGAATCGTGCTCGAATTCCAGTTCGGCATGAACTGGTCCGAATATTCGCGCTTTATGGGCGACATTTTCGGCGCGCCGTTGGCAATCGAAGCCCTGCTCGCTTTTTTCCTGGAATCGACCTTCATCGGCGTGTGGCTGTTCGGCTGGGACAAGGTGGGCCGGGGCGTGCATCTCGCGGCGATCTGGCTGGTCGCGCTTGGATCGAACATTTCCGCGCTGTGGATTCTGATCGCCAATTCGTTCATGCAGCAGCCGGAAGGCTATAAGGAAGTGCTCGACGCTAACGGCAACCTGATCAAAGTCGAATTGAACAGTTTCGCGGACGTGATCGCCAACGGTAACGTGTGGGTCCAGTTTCCGCACGTCCTGGCCGCCGGAATCACGACCGCCGCGTTTTTCGTGCTGGGGATCAGCGTGTGGCACCTGCTGCGCAAAACCGGGGAACGCGATTTCTTCGAGCGCTCGTTCCGCTTCGCCGCCGTGTATGGTTTGGTCGGGATCATCATGGTGATCATGGTCGGGCATACCCAGGCGCAGCACATGGTCGAAACGCAGCCGATGAAAATGGCCGCCGCTGAGGGCCTGTTCGACAGCGAAGACCCCGCCGATCTCTCGCTGATCACAATTGGCGACTGGGAGCAGCGTAAGGACGTGTTCTCGATCCGCATTCCGAGCGCGCTCAGCCTGTTGGCCTATAACAAACTGGACGGCGAAGTGAGAGGAATTAACGACCTCAACGCCGAATACAAAGCGTTATACGCCGACCGCTACGGCCCTGCCGCCGATTACATCCCGCCCGTTGCCGCAACCTATTGGAGCTTCCGCGCGATGGTCGGAGCCGGGTTCGCCATGTTGGGATTGGCCGCATTTGCCATCTACCAGATGGTCCGCGACCGGCTCGGCAGCAATCCGCGATTCCTGCGCGTGCTGTTCTGGGCTATCGCCCTGCCCTACATTGCCAATACCGGCGGCTGGTTGATGACTGAATTAGGCCGCCAACCGTGGATCGTGTTCGGTTTGCAGCGCACCGAGGAGGCCGTATCGCCCAATGTATCGACCGCGATGATCGCATTCTCGCTGGTGCTGTTCACATTGATCTACGGCGTGCTGATGTTCGCGGACATTTATTTATTGGCGAAATACGGCAAACTCGGCCCGGTTGACGAGGATGAACATACACCCGCCGCCGACGCCGAACCGTCGCTAGTCGCCGGTTAAGGGGGGAACTGACTCATGGAACTCTACGATCTGTGGTTTGTGCTGATCTCGATCCTGTTCATCGGCTTCTTTTTCCTGGAAGGTTTCGATTACGGCGTGGGAATTCTGCTGCCGTTCCTGGGCAAAAATGACCGCGAACGCCGCGCCGTCATCAACACTATCGGCCCGCACTGGGACGGTAACGAAGTGTGGATGATCACGGCGGGCGGCGCGATCTTTGCGGCGTTCCCCGAATGGTACGCCACGTTATTCAGCGGCTTCTATCTCGCGCTGGTACTGATGCTATTCGCGCTAATCGTGCGCGGCGTGTCCTTCGAGTTCCGCAGCAAGGAAGACGATCCGCGCTGGCGGGCGGTGTTCGACTGGGGCATTTTCTTTGGGAGCGCGATCCCGGCGCTGCTGTGGGGCGTGGCATTCGGCAACCTGATCGACGGCACACCAATCAACGCCGCGTTCGATTTCACCGGCAACTTTTTCGACCTGCTCAGCCCCTATACGCTGATCTGCGGCGTAGCAGGATTCGCGGTGTTTGTGCTGCACGGCGCGATCTTCCTGGCGTTAAAAAGCGACGGCGTGATCCGCGAACGGGCCGAGGCGCTGGCGTGGCGCGCGTGGCCGGTCGTAACCGTGATCGCGGTTGTGCTGGCGATTGCCAACTACGCCTACATCGACATCTTTGACACGATAGGCGTCAATCCCGGTATCATGCCGGTGGCGTCGGCAGCGGCAATCCTGGCGGTTGGTTACTTTATCCGCGAAAAACAATTCGGCTGGGCCTTCGTGCTGATGGGCCTGACGATCCTGCTCTCGGTAGCGACTTTCTTCTGGTTCCTGCACCCAAACGTGATGGTTTCCAGCACCGACGCGGCCAACAGCCTGACGGTGGAAACCGCCTCGGCCAGCAAGAGTACGTTGGAACTGATGACCGTCGTCGCGCTGGTCTTTGTACCGGTTGTGCTGCTCTACCAGGGCTGGAGCTACTGGGTATTCCGTAAGCGCATCACGCCTGACAGCCATTTGGAGTATTGAGCATCAGACCCTCACCCCCTAAATCCAATACGGTTTAGGTAAGAACCTGTTACCGGTCTGGGACTGTAGGGCGGGACCATGTGTCCCGCCATTGATGGCG
>JAFGTJ010000310.1 GCA_016934195.1 Anaerolineae bacterium
GACTGGCAGGTGCTGCCGGAGTATGAATGGTCTGGAATTGAAACTGAGGCGATGGCCTGGGCGGAAACCCGCCTGGCTGAACTCCGCCAACGTGATCCGCAGCGTTGGGGCGGACCGTTGGTTTCCGGTGCCCGGCAGGACAATGCCAGACGAATAGCGTTTCTGGAACAACACGGGTTCCGCTACAGCGGCGAGTTTGCCGAGGTTACTATGCTGCGCTCGTTGGACGAGCCGATCCCCGAATCTCCCGTATTGCCTGCCGGGTATCAGGTCCGTGCAGTGGCCGAAACGGGCGAAATCTCACGCCGGGCCGCCGCTCAGCGCGAGGTGTGGCATCCCTGGACCGTTGGCGATGTCAGCGACGACAATTACGCCTGTTTTATGCGGTTGCCCGGCTACCACCGCGATCTGGACGTGGTGGCCGTTACGCCGGAAGGTGACATCGCCGCCTATGTGAATGGCTGGATTGATCCTGTCAACCGGATTGGCGATTTTGGCCCCGTTGGGGCGTGTCCGGCGTACCGGCGGCAGGGATTGACGCGCGCCGTGTTACTCGAAGGGCTGCGCCGGATGCAGGCGCATGGGATGGACCGCGTATGTGTCTCTACGGGTATTTCAAATATACCGGCGCGGCGACTCTATGAATCGATTGGTTTTAAGATCGTGAACAACTATCTCGATTACGGTCAAACAGCGGCAACCCGGAATGAGAGATAAGAGATTATAGTGTGACTCTCCCGCGCCGCATTCCCAAACTGACCGTGCCGCCCATCAAGTGCCAGGGCATCAAAACCAAACTGGTTGATTTCATCGCGTCCAGCATCCAATGGGACGGGCGCGGACGGTGGATCGAGCCGTTTTTGGGATCGGGCGTGGTGGCCTTCAACATCCGGCCCGCGCGCGCGCGGCTGAATGACAGCAACCCGCATATCATCCGGCTGTACCAGGGCATCTACGATGGGACGATCACGCCGCCAGCGGTGCGCGAGTTCCTGGAGCGCGAAGGGGCGCGGCTGCTGGAATCGGGCGGCGCGTACTACTACGAGGTGCGCGCGCGTTTTAACGGTCCGGGCAGCGGGTCCGGCCATTCGCTGGATTTCCTGTTCCTGAACCGGGCAGGCTTCAACGGGATGTTACGCTTCAACAGCCGGGGCGGGTTTAACGTGCCGTTCTGCCGCAAACCGGACCGCTTCCGCCCGGCCTACATCACCCGCATCGTGAACCAGGTCGCGGCGCTGCAAGACCTCATGCGCGGCGCGGACTGGACCTTCACTACCGGGGATTGGCGCGACATACTGGCCGGGGCGTCAGTAGATGATTCGGGGGACGATTTCGTGTACCTCGATCCGCCGTATATTGGCCGCCATACCGATTATTACAACGGCTGGACGGATGATGACGCCCGCGCCCTGGCTGAGATCGCGCGAGTCCTGCCGTGCGGCGTGGCGCTTTCGATGTGGAAGCAGAACAAGTACCGGGCCAACGATCATCTGGACGAATGCTGGCCCGGTTGGGCGGAGCGCACCACCGCGCATTTTTACCACGTTGGCCCCACCGAAGACCTGCGCAACGCCGTTATCGAGGCGCTGTTGATCACGCCGGGGTATGCTGCGCCGGAGGAACCATGATTCGCGCCGCGACCGCCCGCCGCCGTGATCTGTTCCTGGTCGCGCTGCTGGCGCTGCTGGCGGGACTGCTGCTCACCTTCCAGGTCTACCGCTACGGGTGCGGCGATCAACTCACCCAGATTCCCCTGGTCAAACGGTTTATTGATGGCGGCTATTTGCCCCAGGACTTTTTCACCAACCGGGTCGCCGAATTCAGCCCGCACGAGGGCTACGCGGCGCTGCTGGTCTGGCCTGCCCGGATCATCGGCCTCCCGGCGGTATACCTGTTGGGTACGCTGCTGAGCAATACCACGACGGCGCTGATCACCGGGCTGGCGGCGCGCGATCTGTTCGGGACCGGGGCGGGCCTGCTGGCGATCCCGCTGCTGCTGTCCGGCACGGTGATCCGGTTGGGCATCAACTCCGCCGTGATCACGGGCGGCAGCCTGATACCCCAACAGCTTGCCATGCCCTTTTGTCTGCTGGCGATCTGGGCGGCAGTGCGCGGCTGTCCGCTGTTCTGCGCGGGGGCGGCGGTCATTGGCGCGGTGATCCATCCCCTGGCGGGATTGGGTGTGGGCGCGATTGGATTGGCGGCAATGGGGGGGCGGTTGGTCGTTTTCGAGCGGGACCATGTGCGGGGCTGGCTCGGACGGATGGGCGCGGCGGCGGTGTTGATCGGAATCATGACCGTGATCTGGCTGGTGCAGTTTCCGCCGCCCGGCGACCGTATCAGCACCGACCGTTTTATTGCGATCATGGCCGGGTTCCGCCTGCCGCACCATCACCTGCCGAGCGTGTTTCCCCGGCGGGATTACGTGGACGCGGCCTGGATCGTGCTGGCGGGCGGCGCGGCGTGGTGGTATATCCGATTCACATCACAGGGTGTAGGGGCGCTGCTTGCCGCGCCCCGGTCCAGAGAAACAGGGCGCGGCAAGCAGCGCCCCTACCACATACACTCCCGCCCGGATCGTTTACAAGACGGGCAGGGGCTAACCATCGCCCTGATCGCTGCGCTGGTGGGCGGGCTGTGCCTGATCGGGTACGTGTTCGTGGAACTGATCCCGGTGCGGCTGGTCGTGACGGCGCAAACGTTCCGGTTTCTGTTCGTGCTGAACTGGCTGGTGATGCTGCTGGTCGGTGGGGCGCTGGCCGCCTACCTGGAATCGCGCGAACGGTTGGACCGCTACGTCGTGATCGGGCTGCTGCTGGCGGCGGTATCGCCCGCGCTGCTGGGGATATTCCACGCCCTGATCGCCATCCAGCGCTGGATGGCGCGCCGGATACGCCATACATCCACGATCTCGGCGGCGCTGACAGCAGTGATGGCGGTGTTGTCGGTGATGCACTATACCACCGATCACATGACGCGGCGGGCGTATATGCTGGTGGCCGGATTCGCGCTGGTCTTTATTTTCCTGGAACGCTGTCCCACGTTGCGCCGGACGCGGGCGGCTGGTATTGCCTACGGTTTGGTGATCGCGTTCGCGCTGGTGGGGCTGCTGTGGCCGGAAAATGCGTTGGGTGTGGTGGGGGAAATACTGTTCGACAACCCTGTGATCACGCTGGCGGATTGGGACACGCCGGAAGCCGAGGTGTCCCACTGGGCGCATGATCGCACCCCGCCGGACGCCGTGTTCCTGACGCCGCCGGAGTTTGGGTTATTCCGGCTGATCGCGGAACGGGCCATTGTGGTCGATTATAAAGCCTTCCTGTTTTACGACGTGGGGATGGTGGAATGGCAGCAGCGGTTGTTCGACTGCTACGGGAAGCCGGACACGAACGGGTTTGCTGCCGCCGCCGAACTGGACGCCGCCTACTACCACATCACCGACGCGAAGATCGCCGCGCTGCGCGATCCCTACAGCGTGACATACGCGGTTCTATACCTTGACACGGTGACGGATTATCCGGTATTGTTCACCACTGGGACGTTTCAGGTCGTGGACGTGGGGCCGGGTAGCTCCGCAAAATAACGTGATCGCTCTGAAGTTAGCCCCTATCCCCCCGCCCCCCTTTCCCCGCAAGCGGAGAAAGGGGGAGAGTCGGCTCATCGTTAAGCCCCTCTCCACTTGTGGGGAGGGGTTGGGGGAGGGGCTAACCATCAATCACACTATTCTGTAGTCCTGCTCAGGGCCGGGGGGATAGGGGTAAACCCAACAAAACGGGGAGATTTATGGCACTTCAACCATTCACCATCAAAAAACTGCTCAACCTCAATACGCTGCTGGTCTTTGGACTGGTGGCCGTAATTCTGCGGGTGGCGGGCGGCGGCGACGTAGCGATTTTTGCCACGTCCGCGCTGGCGATCATCCCGCTGGCCGGGTTGATCGGTTCCGCCACCGAAGAGATCGCGGCGCGCACCGGCCCGCAGATTGGCGGACTGCTCAACGCCACGTTGGGCAACGCGGCGGAACTGATTATCACCATTTTTGCGCTGAAAGAGGGCCTGCTGGAACTGGTGCGCGCCTCGATTGTCGGCTCGATTCTGGGTAATCTGCTGCTGGTGATGGGGCTGGCGATCCTGCTCGGCGGGCTGAAAAACGGCATCCAGATATTCGACCGGCGGCGGGCCACCATGAGCGCCACCCTGTTGATCCTGGCATTCATGGCGCTGGCGATCCCGTCGTTGTTTGATGCCACCTTCGTCAAGGAGCAGGCGTTCGAGTCGGAACTGCTGCTCAGTGAGGGCGTGGCCCTGATCCTGATCCTGCTGTACGGGGCGAGCGTGGCCTATTCGTTCACTGCCCAGGCCAACGATCCATCGGATGACGCGGCGCAGGACGCGATACACGGCACGCACCACCACGAACCCAAATGGTCGCTGAAAATGGCGATTGGCGCGCTGGCCTTTGCCACGCTTGGAATCGTGGTGATGTCGGAATTCCTGGTCGGATCGGTCGAGCCGGTGGTCGAGGAACTGGGCTGGTCGGAACTGTTCGTCGGCGTGATCATCGTGCCCATCATCGGCAACGTGGCGGAACACCTCGTCGCGGTGCAGATGGCGCTCAAAAATCGCATGGAACTCGGCATGACGATTGCGCTCGGTTCCAGTTTGCAGATCGCGTTATTCGTGGCCCCGGTGCTGGTCTTCATCAGCCTGTTGTTTGAGGACAAACTGGTGCTGGCCTTCACCCTGCCGGAAGTGATCGCGCTGGCGGCGGCGTCTTACGTGGCGGCGCTGGTCGCGGAGGACGGCGAATCCAACTGGTTTGAGGGATTGATGCTGCTCGGTGTGTATCTTATTATTGCGATGGCCTTTTTCCTGCTGCCGGAAGTCCACGAATCGGCGGCGGAGGTGTTGTTACGATAATGCCGCTTGAGACACAGTTCATCACCGCGCCCGATGGGGCGCGCATCGCGTATGACGTAACCGGCAGCGGTCCGGCGGTGTTATTGCTGCACGGGTATGGCAATAACCGCATGATCTGGCACGAATTCGGCTGGGCGGCGCAGTTGGGCGCGGATTTCACCGTGATCGCGGTTGATCTGCGCGGCTGTGGGGCCAGCAGCGGTTTTGACGATCCGGCCCGCTACGGCGCGGCGGCTCACCTGGACGATCTGCGGCAGGTCGCGGCGGCGTGCGGCGCGGATCGCTTCGCGGTGGTGGGCTATTCGTGGGGCGGGACC
>JAFGTJ010000311.1 GCA_016934195.1 Anaerolineae bacterium
CAGGCCCACGCCACCTTCATCGCCCGGTTTGGCGCGTTTTACGAAGAATGGCAAACCGGCTCGATGAGTTGGAACCTGATGCAGGACACGTATCTGGAATTGGGCGACTGGATCGAGAATCACATTTTGCGGGTGGATACGCAGTTGGCATCGTGTGTACCTGGTGATGAATAGAGCGTAATGGAACGCAGATAAACACAGATGGGCGCAGATAAACAGAAAATTACAAAAGGAATTTTGCCATGATCCGCAACCCGATCTTGCCCGGCTTTTACCCCGATCCGAGTGTGTGCCGGGTTGGGTGCGATTACTACCTCGTCACCAGCACGTTTGAATATTTCCCCGGCGTGCCCATTTTCCACAGCACCGATCTCGTGAACTGGACGCAGATCGGCCACTGCCTGACGCGCCTGACCCAACTGAGTCTGGACCGGACTCCGCCGTCCAGCGGCATTTACGCGCCCACCCTTCGCTACCATGACGGCACGTTTTACATGATCACGACCAACGTGGACCGGGGCGGCAACTTTTTTATCACCGCCACCGACCCGGCGGGTCCCTGGTCCGACCCGATATGGATCGACAGCGAGATGATCGATCCGTCGCTGCTGTTCGATGATGACGGCACGGTCTACTACACGCGCCGGACCGGGGACGGCATTGTCCAGGCCGAGATCAACATCGAAACCGGCGACCTGCTGACCGACCTGCGCCTGCTGGTACACCGGTTCATCGCGCCTGATATGGAGGGTCCGCACCTCTACAAGATCAACGGCCTGTATTACCTGATGGCGGCGGAAGGCGGCACGCGCTACGGGCACGCCGAGGTGATCGGGCGCAGCGAGTCGCCCTGGGGACCGTTCGAGCCGTGCCCGTTTAACCCCATCGTGACGCACCGCGATCAGGGACATGGCCGGATTCGGGACGTGGGACACGGCGAACTGGTCGAGGATCACAACGGGAACTGGTGGTTTTTCTGCCTGGGGACGCGCCACGCTTTTCACGCCAGCGCCGGAATCCTGGGCCGCGAGACGTTCCTGGCCCCGGTGACATGGACCGACGATGGCTGGCCCGTGATCGGGGAAAACGGCACGATCCCGGAAACGTTCGAGACGCCGCTACTCCCGGACCAGACGCGCCCGGCGGACGGTGTCTGGCGGGACGAATTCAACACGCTCTCGCTGGACCTGAGCTGGAATTTCCTGCGCGCGCCGCAACCGGCCCACTGGTCCCTGCGCGCCCGCCCGGACCATTTACGCCTGATGGGATCGGACCAACCGCTGAGCATCGCGGATTCGCCCACCTTCATCGGGCGGCGGCAGCAGCATTTCAACATGGAGGCAGCCTGTTTGCTGGATTTCGATCCCACTGCCGGACGCGAAGAAGCGGGCCTGACGGTCTACGTCAACCACGCGCACCACTACGACCTGATGATCACGCGGCGCGACGATCAGCGCTGCGTGGTGCTGCGTAAAACGGTCGGTGATATGGCCGATGAACAGGTTTCCGGCCCCATCGCGCCGGGGCCGGTCGAACTCACCATCGCGTCCGAGCCGGGGTTGTACCGTTTCGCAGCGCGGGATGCGGACGGGATGCGGCACAATCTGGGATCGGGCCTGACGCGCCTGATCGCGCCGGAAGTGGCCCACGATCACTACTGCTGGACCGGCGCGTTTATCGCCCTGTTCGCGTCCGGCAACGGGCAGGCGTGCCGCGCCCCCGCCGATGTGACGTGGTTTGAGTACCGGTATTCGGAGGAGATGTAGGGTTTGACCTCACCCTCTCCAGCTGTGAGCATAGAAAGGAATCTTCTATGGAGGTGTCAGCAGAACAACGTGAAGCACTACTCAGCACATTGAAAGCCCGTTTTGAGCAACACATGAACCGCCATCGAGGTCTTGAATGGGCGACAGTACAGGCCAGGCTGGAAGCTAATCCCGAAAAACTGTGGTCACTCCACGAAATGGAACGAACCGGCGGTGAACCGGATGTGGTTGGTCATGATACCAGGACGGGCGAAATCATTTTTTACGACTGCTCGGCGGAAAGTCCTAAAGGCCGCCGGAGTGCTTGTTACGACCGTGAAGGGCTGGAGGCACGGAAAGAACATAAACCGGAAAATACCGCTGTTGATATGGCAGCGGGCATGGGCATTGAACTTTTAACGGAAGAACAATATCGAGCGTTGCAGGAACTTGGAAATTTCGATACAAAAACGTCGAGTTGGGTGAAAACACCGTCTGATATCAGACAACTCGGCGGCGCGCTCTTTGCTGAGTACCGCTACGGCACTGTCTTTGTGTATCACAACAGCGCGCCCTCTTACTATGCCGCGAGGGGGTTTCGTGGCTCGCTAAGGGTCTGATTTTTGCGCAGACAGCTAACACACTACCTTTGCAGATTTTCGGTCTTACCCCTATCCCCCGACGCGCCTCCAGCGCGCGCTCTCCACACGCGGCGAGGGGGAGATGTACGACAAATAAGTCCCCTCTCCGTATTTGGAGAGGGGATTTAGGGGTGAGGTAAACCGGCGAATCGTTCCTATCCGTACAAGGTAATCCCTTAAGTTGACGCATAGTGTGCAATTCATGAATTGCCCCTACGAAGGTTAAACGGCCTAAATATATTCATCAGAAAGGATTTTGCATCATGCGACGAATAATACCCGGTTTGCTGATCGTAGTGGCCCTGACCGGCGCGCTGGCGCTCACAGTGACGGCATTCACGGCAATGGCGCAAGGGAACTGGCTCGCGCCGGACGAAGTGGACGGCGAAGCGGTGTATATTCCCTTCCCGGTGGATATCGCGCTGGACGGCGATCTGGGCGACTGGGGCCAGATTCAACCCGTGACGGTCACACGCGGGCCGTACACATCCGACGACCCCGCCGAAAACGGATCGTTTACATTCCAGGTCGCGGCGGATATGGAATACCTCTATCTCGCCATGACCATGCCCGACCAGACGATCATCACCGGGCAGCATGACCAGAACTACTGGAACGAAGACTCGCTCGAATTTTACGTCAATGCCAGCGGCAATTTGTTTCCGCTGGACTACGGGGCGGGCATCATGCAGGCGCGCATCATCCCCGGCGATATCGGCAATGCCGATCCCGCCGCGCTGACGATCACCGGCACGCAGCAAACCATCACCGGCATCACCGGCTACGTTTTTGAAACCGCCGACGGGTGGGGCTTTGAAGCGGCGGTCGCGCTGGAACCGCTCGGCATTACGCCCGCGCACGGCCTGGAAATCGGCTTTCAGGCGCAGGCCAACGGCGCGACCACACAGGACCGGGACGTCAAACTGATCTGGTCGCTGGCCGATACGAACGATACCTCGTGGAACAATCCCGCCGTGTTTGGCGTGGGCGTCTTTTTCGAGGTCGGCAGCACGGACATCCCGCCCTATTCGACGCCGGACACCGCCGCC
>JAFGTJ010000312.1 GCA_016934195.1 Anaerolineae bacterium
GGGGGATTTAGGGGGTGAGGCCGTTCTACCGTTACCCGACCGGCTCCAATGCCTCTAACGCGGGCCGCAGCACCGACTCGACCAGCGCGTCCAGCACGTCCGACGATCCCAACACGCCCACCACATAGTAACCCGCGTCGTATGCGTGCAGCGCCACCACGCCCACGTAGCTCCCGCCCAGCAGCGCGACGTTGTGCAGCGTCCACGTCCGCCCGTTGATCGTCAGTTCCTCGATGGGATCGGTGAACCGCGCAAATGGTTCCCGGATCGCGTCCAGGCTGGTATCCGTGTAGGCGAGAAACAACGCCTGCCCGGTGGGCGGCATGGCATAGACCCCCGGCTCGACTCGTTCCCAGCCACGCGGCTTAACCGTGCGCAGCCCGTAATCGGACACCGTGACCGGCACCATGACGATCTCGCCCAGGCCAAGTGATGTGGCGAACGTCAGGGCCGAGTCATCCAGGCAGGCCGCGTCCGGTTCCTGGGACGGATCGTCGATAAAGTCCCGGACGATGCCCATCGAGCAGTCATCGTTATGGCTGTGGCCGGTGGCGGGCAACGTGTAGTTATAGACATGGCTGAGCGTTTGCGCCACGATCTCGGCATTTTCCGGCGGCGTGACCGGGTCCATTTCGCCGGACATCAGCAGCGTGGGGATATCGCTCTCGACCGGCACGAAGGCGTAGTCCGGCAGCGGCTCGACCGGCCATGCTTCGCAGACCGGGCCGAAGTCCAGGTACAGGGCCATCGCCTCGGTGACTTGCGGATACACGCCGGTCATGTCAATGTTACCACCGTAGTCCAGGGCAAATTCGCTGCACATCACCGACAACTGCATCGCGTTGACATCGCGGAACCCGAAGCGCGACGCCCCGGCGTTATCGCGGATCAGGCTATAGTCGCCGTCGCGCAGGGCGTAAATGCGCGCCGGAATCTGGGGAATCCCGGTGGTCCAGTACAGCGCATTGTACAGCGCCAGCACCAGCGAATCACCACCGACGGCGACTTCTACCGTGCCGGTCCCGTCCAGGTCGGAGAATGCCACCGTGACCGGCGCGGTATTGAACTGGTCCACCAGGTCGAAAAAGACCGTTTCCAGGTCGGGGTACTGCGTATTGCAGGCCGGATCGCTGGCGCAAGTGTCGAACAGCAGGCGAAAGGCGCGGCTGATGTTTCGCGGCGCGTCGAACATGAACCCCTGCGACAGCGGAACCAGCGCGGCCAGCGTCACGGTGCGCAGCCGGTCGGGATAGTCACGCATGAGGTGCTGCCCCAGCGCGGACGCATACGATGGCCCGTAGTAGTTGAACTGGTCATAACCGAGCGCGTCCATCACCACCGGGAAGTCCGCCGCGTTTTCCAGGCTGTTATAGGCCGAGAGATCGATCCCCTCGTTCTGCAAGCGGACATAACACGCCGCCAGCGCCTCTTTTTCCAGCGCCCGCGTTGTCTCGATATCGAGCATCTGCCCGTAGTATTCGACCACCAGATCGCGCCCTTCGTCACACTCAAGATACGGATCGCTGCCGTAGATGCCGCGCTGCTCCACGATCACCAGATCGCGCCCGCCGAAAAAGCCGGTCAATTGGAACATGCTGGCCGCCGACGCCAGCGATGGGAATCCCGGCCCGCCCGACTCGAACACAACCGGATCGGGGGCCGGGTTGGGGCCAACGCCTTTTGCCACCATCACTGCCAGCCGGATCGTAGGACCACCGGGATTCGCGTGGCGTTCCGGGACCGTCACGAAACCGCAGATCACGTCCTCGCCGGGAACTATGCCGCTTGGCAGGGAGAACGGGCACTCGGTTTCCTCGAACGTTCCGACTCCGTTTCCGCTGCCATCCTGGGCCAGCGCGGGATTCATGGGCGCGGCCAGCGGCGGGATCACCAGCACGCAGACCAACAGGCAAACCAGTAAACGCCACAACATGGGATTGTCTCCTCAACTAAACAAAACAGGCACCGGATTGTTATCTCGTTATACGGCGCGCGGGGCGCGGTTTTCCCGACACAGGGCTGACACTCGGCTGACGAAACCGGAATACGCCGGGGTGGGTGTGTTGGGGATAAAAAATTCACCACAGAGACACAGAGGACACGGAGTTTCTCTTTTGAAGAGAAAAAGCAGGAGAAAAAACCTGTTTTTTTCTCTGTGCGCTCCGTGTCTCTGTGGTGAGAGATTTTTTGCCCCCAAATCCGAATGCACCCCGGCCCGCTGATCTGTGGTATCATCGGAACGGGCGTTCGGCCCGGTGTTCGGTGCGTAGGAGCGTACACTCATGAGCCGTATTTTTATCAATTACCGCCGCCAGGACAGTGAAGGCTACGTCGGGCGGCTGTACGATCACCTGGTCCAGCATTTCGCGCGCGAGGATGTGTTCATGGACGTGGACAACATCGATCCCGGCGCGGACTTCGTACACACGCTGGAACAGGCGGTCGCGGCCTGCGATGTATTCATTGCCGTGATCGGCCCGCAGTGGCTCAGCGTGACCGACGACTCCGGCCAGCGGCGGCTGGACCGCTGGGACGACTTCGTGCGGATCGAGGTCGCCAGCGCGCTCACCCAGGACAAGCGTGTGATTCCGGTATTGGTGGGCGGCGCGCGAATGCCCGCCCCCGCCGATTTGCCGGATGACCTGGCAGCATTGGCCCGCCGTCAGGCCGTTGAACTGACGCACCCGCGTTTCCTCTACGACGTGGCCCGCCTGATCGACGCGATCCGGTCGGCGCTGCACCACGCGAATCGCCCCACTCCGGCGGGCGACAGCGCCGGTAACGCCGCGCCGGAAGGGGCCGCGCTCAGCGAAAAAGCCGCCGCCTTGCGCGCGCTGCGCGTCGAACTGGTGGACGCTGCCGACTCGCCGCTGTACCAGTTCCGCACCGACAACCGCCTGTTCCCGGTATTGGGGGGCGGCAGTCCCGACGCGAAGTTATTCTTCATCGGGGAATCACCGGGCAAATATGAAGCCGAGCGCGGTATCCCGTTTGTGGGACCGTCCGGCGACGTGTTCGAGGAAATGTTGGGTCGCATCGGGTTAAAGCGCGATGACGTGTTCGTGACCAATATCATCCTGGATCGCCCGCCGGAAAAGCGCCCGCCCACGCCGGACGAGATCGTATTTTATACCCCGTTCGTGGATCGCCTGATCGACATTATCCGCCCGGCGGTGATCATCCCGTTGGGGCGGTGGGCCGCGCAGCACATCCTCAAAAAATACGGACTACCGGAAGCCCGCCAGACCATCGGCCAACTGCACGGGACGCTGCTCAAGGCCCAGGCCGACTACGGCGAGATTCACATCGTCCCGCTGTACCA
>JAFGTJ010000313.1 GCA_016934195.1 Anaerolineae bacterium
CCCGATCCCCATCAGCATCGTGATCAGCGACGACCCGCCCGAACTCACGAACGGCAGCGTCAGGCCCGTCACCGGGAGCACGCTCAGGTTCATGCCGATGGATACCACCGTCTGGAAGAACACCATGCCGCCTACCCCGTAACAGATCAGGCTGCCCAACGGGTCGGCGGCCCGCGCCGCGCCGCGCAAACACCGCATCACCACGATCCCCATCAGCATGACGACCACCGTCGCGCCCACAAAGCCGGTTTCTTCCGCGATCACGCTGAAAATAAAGTCGGTGTGGCGCACGCGCAAAAAGCGCCCCTGCGTCTGCGATCCGTTGGCGTAACCCTTGCCCAACAGCCCGCCCGATCCAATGCTGATCAACGCCTGATCGATGTTATAGCGGCGGTCTTTGTTGTCGGGAATGCCGTTGCCGTCCTCGTCGGTGAACTCGCATTCCCCGCTGGCGACCAGTTCGGGATCATCGGCGCAGCTAGCGCCCGTGTCCAGAAAGGTCGTGATGCGCTGGCGCTGGTATTCTTCCATGTTCATCCACAAGAACGGTGTCATCACCAGTCCCGCCACGACGAACAGCGCCAGGTGCCGCAGCCGCAGACCCGCCGCCCACACCATCACGAACCACACGAACATCACGACGGTGGTCGTCCCCAGGTCCGGTTGAGCGAATACCAGTCCCGCCGGGATTGCGATGTGCATCAGCGATATCAAAACCGTGCGCAAACGGCCCATATCCGCGTAGCGTTCCGCGAGGTGCTGGCCTAACGTCACGATCAGCAGCACTTTACCCAGTTCCGAGGGCTGGACCTGCAAGCCGACGTTCAGCCAGCTTTGCGCGCCCGCTGCCCCGACCACGCCCAACAAGTACACCAGTCCCAGAATGAACAAGATGAACCCGTAAATGAACCCGTGCAGACTGCCCAACAAGCGGTAATCCAGCGCGGCGAACAGAAACACCACGCCGATCCCGATCACGGTGAACTGAATCTGGCTCGGCACGCGGTTGATCAGGTCGGTGTCCACCGCGTCGAGCGTGGCGCTGCGGATAAACAGGATGCCGATGATGATCAGCAGCAGCGTGATCGCCAGCAGCACGTAATCGAAGTCGCGCCAGATGTTGGGTTTGGAGTGCCGGGTTTGCCCGATTTGCCTGGATTGCACTACGTCGTCCTCGCCTAATTCGCGCTACCACTACACGTCTGTTCAGGGATGATTATAACGGGGGGATGGAATCGGGGGCAAAAAACAAGCCTCACCCCCCGACCCCCTCTCCATTCGAAATGGAGAGGGGGAGAAAAGTCACAAGTCCCCCTCTCCATGCAATGGAGAAGGGGATTTAGGGGGTGAGGTAAATAGGGGCTTACGACGGCGGCTGGTGCGGAATCGTATCCTCGCTGGATACCGGCGGCTCGTCGATCAGGGGCTTGTTGGACTTCGACCGGCCCCGCGAATCCGGCGCGGTGGGCGGCGAATCGGGATATTCCAGCGCCCCATAGCTCCGGTTGCGCTGGAGCGGGATATCGGCCACCAAGTAATGCTCGCGTTCGCGCTGCTCGACACTGATCTGCACCTGAAGCTCGTCGATCTCGATGTAGCGCTTGATGACCTCGATGATCTCGCGCTGCATGGCCCGAATCTGATCGGGCGACAGGTTGCTGCGGTCGGTCACAAGCACCAATTTCAGGCGCTCTTTAGCGATCTGCGCGCTGCTCGGTTCCTTGCGGCCCAGGAATCGGTCAAATAGAGAAGCCATCGTCGCCCCCGTCCACTAAAATCTCACAACATCCTACAATACCGGCCATACCGATAACACCGAAGCGCCAAACAACCGCGCCAACCGTCGCAGCACGCCGCCCGGTGGCTTGAGATCGTCCAGCGGCACTTTTTCCCCGGTCAGGCGGCGCGCAATCGCGTGAAAGGACGCCCCCGCCGGAGCCTTACGATCATCCAGCGTCAGCGGCGCGCCCTTGTTGGACGAAATCAGGATCAGTTCGTCCTCCGGCACCACGCCCAACAACTGGATCGAGAGAATTTCCAACACGTCGCTGACCGACAGCATATCGCCCTTGCGGATCATCTCGGATTTGGCGCGGTTGATCACCAGACTGACCGGAATTTTGCGCTCCTCGGCCTCGATCAACCCGACGATCCGGTCGGCGTCCCGCACGGCGGGCGCTTCGGGATTGGTCACAACGATCACTTCGTCGGCGGGCGCGAGCGCGTTGCGGAAGCCCCATTCGATCCCCGCCGGGCTGTCGATCAGGATGTACTCAAAATCGGGGCGCAGTTCGTCGGTCAGTTTGACCATATCCTGCGGGCTGACCGCCGTTTTGTCACGAGTCTGGGCAGCGGGCAGCAGGTACAGGTCCGGCACGCGCTTGTCCTTGACCATCGCCTGCCGCAGCTTGCAGCGCCCCTCAACCACGTCCACCAGATCGTACACGATGCGATTTTCCAGGCCCATCACCACGTCCAGGTTACGCAGCCCGATATCGGCATCAATGCACACCACTTTTTTATTCAGTTCGGCCAGCGCGACGGCAATATTGGCCGTTGCGGTCGTTTTGCCCACGCCCCCCTTGCCGGACGTGATGGTAATGACTCGTGCCCCCATGCAATGTCCCTTCGTGACAGGCTGTTAGCTTTCAGCCGTCAGCGTTCAGCTATTAGCTTTCAGCCGTCAGCTATCAGCAAAAATCATTCCAGTCGTTTGATAAACCCTGCCATCATGCGCTTGACTTCGATTACTGCCTGATCCAGCGGTTGGTAATCTTGCGCATGTATCAATCCCAGATCACGCGCCAGCAGCAAATGATATTCAAGCTCACTGGCCGATCCCATTGCTATAACCATAAACCGCCGCAGTTCGGCATCGCCCTCACGTCCGCAGCCCTCGGCAATATTGGCCGGGATCGAACTGGCCGCCCGTCTGATCTGGCTCGTCAGGCCATACCGCTCATCGGTTGGAAACGTCGCGGACGCTTTGTACACCGCCAGCGTGAGCGCGTGCGCTTTTTCCCACACGTTGAGCGTCCGAAAATCTCTCATTCAGCCCTCAGCTTTTAGCCGTCAGCGTTCAGCCCTCAGCTTTCAGCTTTCAGCCGTCAGCGAATACACCATTCATTATCGACACGGAAGCACCCATCCTACGCAGCCACCTACCATCATCGTTTTTGCTACCTGCTTTTAGCTTTTAGCTGATTGCTGAAAGCTGACTGGCTGACGGCTAAATTTCCCACGCCTCGGCCTCGATGCGATCATTGCGGACCAACGCCTTTTCGGGTTGGGGTTTGCGGCGCTTATCCTCCGGCGAAATGGTGATGTACCCGGCGATGCGCAGTTGTGTCGGGTAGAGGTCCAGCGCGCAAACGACCGCCGACTCGTCACCCTCACAGCCCGCGTGAACCACGCCGCGCAGCCGCCCCCACACGATCACATCCCCGGCAGCGACCACCACCGCCCCGGCGTTCACGTCGCCCAGAATGACCGCGTGCCCCCGGCTGTGAACCGTCCGCCCGTTGCGCAGCGTATGGTCGATCAGGACGCCGGGCGTGCCGTGTTCCTCTGGATCAATCGACGGCGGGCGCAGCGGCATCGGGTCGATTGGCTCCGCCGAAGCGTCCGCCGTGACCGCGCCCAACTCGGTTTCCAGGCCCAAACGCCGCGCCGAATTGAGCGTCGTATCGCTTTCGCCCAGCACGGCCCGCAGCACCACGTCACGCTTGGCGAGCGCTTTCTGCATATTCGCCAGCTCGTGACGGCGCACCTCGCGCGAACCGAGCGCCAGCGTCACCTGCGCGCCCCGGAAAAAATTCTCCTGGGTGTCGATCAAGGTCGTCAGGCGACTCGCCACGTCCGCCCAGCGGCCATCGGGCGTAATCGTGACCAACAGCCCATCATTGATCCCCTTGAGGGTAATGGAATCGTCCATATTGCCTAACTCTATCCCCCCGCCAACTGCCGCACGCTTGCTTACTAACTATACACATTTTCCGCCAGCGTGCTATTGAGGGCACGTTTGGACACGGTAAGATTACACCGGCTGGAACGCGAACGCGCCGCCGTCCGTGCGGGTGATATGCCCCAATCCCGGAAACGGCAAATGATAGAACAGCGTCAGCAGATTCTCGTCTGCCGCGCGCGCCAACATCCGTTTACGGCTCCGTTCGGCCAGCGAACCGTCCGAATCAAACACAAAATGCCAGTGCGGATAGGTGAACTGCGGCAGAATGTGCAGCAGGTCCACCACGTCCAGCAGGTGCTCCCCGTTGGACTCGATCAACAGGCCGGTGTGACCGGGACTGTGTCCAGACATGTCGACCAGCGTGACCCCCGGCGCAAGCGTGTCCCCTGGATTCAAGAAGCTAAAACGGTCCTTAAAAGCATTCACTACCATTCTGAGGCCAGCGGCGTGCTCCGCGTTCATCGCCTGAAGAACCGCTTCATCCGTCCAGTGATCCCATTCTACCTGGGTCGTGATAGGGCGGCTGTTGGGATAACGCGGCGCGCCGTCCTCATTCAGCAGGCCGTTGAAGTGGTCCCCGTGAAAATGTGTGATGAACACGATGTCAATATCGCCCGCGCTGATGCCTTCGGATTGCAGCGCGGCGGGAATAAACCCAAAGTTCGGTCCCGCGACTTCGCCCATGCCCGTATCCACCAGGATACGGATGCCGCCGCTTTCGATGAACAGCGCGTTCATATGGGATTCAGGCCGTTTATCCCCCTGGCCGAAATTCTGACACACAGCATCTATTTCATCGGCGGGCGCAGTGGGGAAAGCGTCTTGCAGAAGCCCTCTCCCCGCCATGCTGCCTTCGTGCAACACAAGGCAGGTAATCTCGCCAACCTGTACACGATGGGTCTTTCCAGACATACGTTAAGCTCCTTGTGTAACGAACGATTTACGCTCTATCCGCACATTACAACCGGACTCCGCGCGATCTGTAGGGCGGGACCCATGTGTCCCGCCGCTGGTGGCGACCGGACAGTCGCCCAGAGGAATCGCCCGGAGGCACACGCGGGTGCCTCCCTACAATATGACCACCATGAATTGGTTTATACGGACTTGGGTTTCTCCATAACCTGGGCGCAGCAAGCAGCGCCCCTACCAATAACCACAGCCATTTTCCGCCAGGGTGTCCTACTGCCCCGCGCGCAGCCGCGCATTTTTGATCTGGTAATAGGCGTCCAGCACCTCGCGCACGATGGGAGCCGCCACCGCCGAGCCTTCGTCGCCGTTGTACACAAACGCGATCACCATCACTTCTGGCGCTTCATACGGCGCGTACCCGACATACCACGCATGGGCGGGCCACTGACCCGGCACACATAACCCCAACGGTCCCGCGATATCGTCGCAGTATTCCGCCGTGCCCGTTTTGCCCGCCACGTTGACATACGGCAGCACCGCGTTAGACGCCGTACCGGTCAGGACCGCTTCGCGCATTCCGCGCTGCACCCAGTCAATCGACTCGATGGTCGCCAGCGGCGGCAAATACGAGTGCCCGGTCCGAAAGGTGCTTTCGCGTCCCAGGCTTTCCCATTCCAATTGATCGCATACGCCCGCATTGAAGGTGTAGTTATACGGCACATTGACCCGGTAGCGCACCAGATCGGTGATGTCGTCGTCAGGATTGGGATCGCGGTCGTACTGCGAGGTGTAGTTCGCCGGATCGCAAAACGCCTCATCGTAATAGTCGCTGTCCGGCTCGCAGCGGCAGGCCAGGCTGTTCTCACCCTGGATCAGCATATCCTCTTGCAGCAGCAGCACGATATCCTCGTCATCAGGCGGGAGGACCGTGCGGGCGATGTGCGGCTCGAATTCCTGTAAAATCGTCCCGCGCGCGTCCTGCAAATTCTTCACGATGGTCGGCTGGTAGAGCGTGCCGCCGTTCGCCATCGACGCCACCGCGCTGATCAATTGCAGCGGCGTCACCGTGATGTAGCCCTGCCCAAACGCGGCGTTATAGGTGTCACCGGTGGACCAGCTCTGGCCGTAATTGCGGCGCTTCCACTGGTTTTCGGGCATCCGGCCCGCCAGTTCACCCGGCAGCTCGACACCCAGTTCCGAGCCGATCCCGAACGCGGTCGCCCAGCGGTACAGGTCAAAAATCCCCAATCCGCCCGGCCTGAGCGTATCCGCGCCGACATCGGGATTGCCGCCGCCCACCTGATAAAAATACACGTCGCAGCTTTGCGCGATGGCCTTCAGCAGCCATACGTCCTGGTGGCCGGGATTCCGCAGCCAGCACACAAACGTCTGCCCCCGGCTTTCTTCCAGCGGCGCGTAGGCGTTGGGCAGCACCAACTGGCCCGCGCAGTACAACGGCTGGTTGGGATCGATCACGTCTTCCTCCACCACGCCCACCGCCGTGATCAGCTTCCACACCGAACCGGGCGGATAGGTGGCGCTGATGGCGTGATTGAGCAGCGGGCGCAGCGGATCGGCGGCCTGGGAGAAGTAATAATCGCCGTCGATGCTGCGGGCGAACCGGGTATTGTCGTAGGTCGGCCAACTGACCATCGCCAGAATTTCGCCGTTGCGCGGGTCCATCGCAATCACCACGCCCTGCTGTGTGACCACGCGCTGCGCGTCGGCGTTGACGATGTTGATCCGCCGCGTGATGGCGTCCTGGGCCGCTTCCTGAAGCTCGATATCAAGTGTCAACTGGACGGTCACGCCCGCCACGCGCTTTTCTTCTTCCAGCAGCCGCAGCGGTTCCCCGGCGACGTCCACTTCCCATAACTGCGTGCCGCGCACCCCGGCCAATTCCTCCTCGAAGAACGCCTCGATTCCGGCGTAGCCGATGCGGTCAAAGGCCGGGTTATAGCCCAGTTCGCGCAACTGGCGCTCCTCCTCCGGGCCAATCGGTCCCAGGTAGCCGATCAGGTGCGCGGTCGCCGCGCCGGTCGGGTATTCGCGCACCGACGCGACCTGGATATCCACGCCGGGCAGCAGTTGGGCCTGTTCCAGAATGATGCTCATCACATCGACCGGGATATCGGTCGCCACCACCACCGGGCGGAACGGCGCAATACCCAACCCTTCGATCACCATTTCTTCCAGGCTGCGCTCGTTGGTGCGCCCGGCAGCGTCGGCAATGGCGCGCGTGGCAGGCACGTCGATCAGGGCCGACAGCCGGTTATACACGCCCAAAATATCCGCCGGATTGTCGGGCAGTCCGGCGGGCGTGATCGTGACGTTGTAGGCCGGGTCGTTTTTCGCCAGCGCCACCCCGTTACGGTCCAGGATCGCGCCGCGCGGGGCCGCCTGAAGCACGGTCTGCAAGCGGTTTTCTTCGGCGTCTTCGCGGAACTGTTCCCCGCGCGCGAACTGCAAATCCGCCATACGGATCACCAGCACGATCAGCGAAAAGACCACCATCGCCTGGAACAGCACCAGCCGCCAGCCCTGAAAGGGGAGCATTCGCCGGTTATTCATACATTACACCCTCAATAGTCCTGTTTTTCCGATAATGTTCCCCCCTCGGTTA
>JAFGTJ010000314.1 GCA_016934195.1 Anaerolineae bacterium
CAGGGGGTGAGGCTTGGATCATCGTCCTCGCGGCGGGACTGGCAACCCCGCTGTGGGTCTACGGGCGGGTGCTGTTCCCGGAAGCGGTATTGGCGCTGGTCCTGACGGCGGCGGTGAGCGTGCTGGCCTCACCCCCCGGCCCCCTCTCCATTAGAAATGGAGAGGGGGAGCAGACAGGACACGAGTCCCGGCAAGTCCTCTTCCCCGCAAGCGGAGAGGGGGGAAAACGGCACGATGTCAAGTCCCTCTCCACTTGTGGGGAGGGATGTAGGGAGGGGCTAAGGGGTGAGGCTTTCCTGGCGGGCCTGATCCTCGGCGCGGGGATCGCGGTGCGGGCGGCGCTGGCGATCTATGTCCTGCCGCTGATTGGCCTGATTGTGTGGGGCAGCGGGTCGTGGAAAAACCGGATCGGGCACGCGATCCCGCGCGTGGTCGCGTTCGGGATCGGCACACTGCCCGGTGTGGCGCTGGTGCTGTGGTTTAATGCGCAGCGCTTCGACGATCCGCTGCGATTTGGTTACACGGGCGAAGGCTTCACCACGCCGCCCTGGAAAGGTTTAATCGGGCTGCTGGTCAGTCCGGGCCGGGGGATATTCGTCTACGCGCCGCCGCTGATCCTGAGCGTCATCCTGTGGCCGCGCTTCCGGCGGACGGCTCCGGCGCTGGCGTGGTTCCTGGCGGGATCATGGGCGGTCGCGCTGGCCTTTTACGGAACGTGGTGGGCGTGGCACGGTGGCTGGTGCTGGGGACCGCGTTTCCTGGTGCCGCTGCTGCCGCTAAGCTGTTTGCCGTTAGGTGTGCTGCCACCGGGCCGGATGTGGCGACTCGCGGCGGTCCTGTTGATCGCGGCGGGGATCGCGGTGCAAATTCCCGGCGTGCGGGTGGACCTCACGCCGCTTTATATCGCCGCGTTTGAGGCCGAGGGATCACCCACCACAACCGACAGTCCCGCCTACGACACGCTGAATTTCGATCCGGCCCAATCCCTGTTAGCGGGCGCGATCCGGCGTCTGGCCGACGGGCACACCGAACCGCTGGCGCTGTTCCACCTGCGCGACTCCGGCCTGCCGCCGACGTGGACAACCGGCGCGCCGCTGGCCGTGATCGTGGGGCTGGTGATCGGTGTGCGAGGTATAATCCGCCGCAACGGGCCGGGCGGTTGAGCCGTATGTAAGATCATGCTGCTGAAAATCAAAATAGGACGCAGATGAACGCAGATGAAAAACAAAAAAATCTGTGTCCAAAAAATTTCACCTTAACCGGGAAGGAAAAAACGATGGCGTTACGACCCTTTAAACTACCTACCGATATTGACATCATGCTCGACCTGATCCCGCGCACGTTCAACTATCCCGAAAACCCGGAATGGAACGTGCAGGACGACGAAATGGAAAGCATGATCGACTCGATGCGCGGCGCGCGCCGCCTGTGGCCGGTGATCCGGCTGGTGCAGCTTGTCGCGCCGCCGATGCGCGACATCATGCGCGGCTACGTGTGGGAAGAGGACGATCAGCCGGTCGGCCTGACCAACGTGCTGCGCCAGGGAGCCACCGACCTGTGGTACATCGGCAACGTGTCGGTCCTGCCGGAATACCGGCGGCGCGGCATTGCGCGGAAACTGGTCCAGGCCAGCGTGGATTACGCCCGCGAACGCAAAGCGAAAAGTATCACGCTGGACGTGGTGGCGGGCAATCTCCCGGCCTACACGCTGTACGAAAACCTGGGCTTCGAGACGTATTCCGGGACCGCGCAGATGGCCCGCGAGATGGATGCGCCGCTGCCGCCGGAGATCGCGCTGCCGGACGGGTACACAGTGGAGCCGCTGCCGCTCGGATCGTGGCGGGAACGCTACGAGCTGGCCCAACGGATCACGCCCGACATAGTAACAAAATTTATGCCGGTCGAAGAAGGCCGCTTCCGCCAACCCGCGATCCTGCGCGTCCTCGCGCCGCTGCTGTTCCGCGCGATGGGCGCGCGCCCGTATAATTTCGCAGCGCGGCGGGATGGGCAGGTCGTGGCAGTCGGCGGTTATTTCGCGCGGACGCGCAAGGGCGGTATCAACCAGGTCAGCCTAACGCTCGACCCGGCCCATGCTGATCTGGGTCCGGCGCTGCTGAGCAAGTTTTTACGCGACGTGACGGCCCTCAGTCCGGGGCGGCGCGTGGAAATGAGCGCGACCGGCTGGCAGCAGCCGGTGATCGAGGCGGCGCTGGCGGCGGGTTTCGAGAAGCATTACGAATCGCACACGATGGGAATCTTAATGTAGGCGGTCAGTCACATTGGAGTGTTTATTGCCGGTATGTTGGCCGAAAATCCGTGTTTACATTGTGGGGCGTGCTGCGCTCACTTTCGCGTATCGTTTTACTGGGGCGAGTCCGATCCGGGACAGGGCGGCAGCGTCCCCCCGGACCAAACCGAAGACGTAACGGGCTTTTTACGCTGCATGAAGGGCACCAACCAGAAGCGCCCGCGCTGTATCGCGCTGGACGGCGAGATCGGGCAAAACGTGGCCTGCCGTATCTACGCACAACGCCCCTCGCCCTGCCGTCACTTCGGGATCGTGTGGAGCCGGGGCGTCGTGCGGTTCAGCGCGGAGGGACTGGCGCGCTGCAATCAGGCGCGCGCCGCGTGGGGTCTGCCACCGCTGCATGTGCATCCCCCCAAACACACCCGGCCCCGCCGCCGTTACCCGCGCTGGCGCGTGCGGCGTCCCCGGCTGGCGTAAGGGTCCACGAATGACCTGTTGCTGACTTGGGATGTGTGCGTGAAAACAGCCTCACCCCCCGGCCCCCTCTCCATTCGAAATGGAGAGGGGGAGAAAACAAGCAGCGGCGCACGCGCAAGTCCCCCTCTCTAGAGCGTGTTATGCACTATAGCAGACTGGTGGCTGGCCGTTGTCCCGTAAGTTTACCCCTCCCTAAATCCC
>JAFGTJ010000315.1 GCA_016934195.1 Anaerolineae bacterium
GACAAGGTGCAAACGAGCATCGCGCTGGCCCGTGCCGGTGTGCCCCAACCGCGCACCGAAATTGCGCTCAGTCCCGAAGCGGCATTAGACGCGATTGAACGGATCGGCTACCCCGCCGTGCTCAAACCGGCAGTCGGATCCTGGGGGCGCTTATTGGCCCGTGTTAATGATCGGGATGCCGCCGAAGCGCTGATCGAACACAAACAGGTGCTCGGCGGCGTGAATCACCAGATTTTCTACATCCAGCAGTACGTGGAAAAACCCAGCCGCGATATCCGCGCTTTTGTGATTGGCAGCGAAACGATCTGCGCCATCTATCGCCAATCGCCGCACTGGATCACCAACACCGCGCGCGGTGGGGCGGCCTCCAACTGCCCGGTTACGTCGGACATAACCGATCTGTGTGGGCGGGCGGCGCTGGCGGTTAGCGAGCAGCGCGGCGGCGTGCTGGCGGTAGACTTGCTCGAAGATGCGGAACGCGGGCTGCTGGTGTGCGAAGTCAACCACACGATGGAATTCCGCAACAGCATCGACACGACCGGGGTCAACATCCCGGTCCATATCGCGCGTTATGCGCTGGAATCGGTGGGGGAAACGGTATGACGACAAACCGCGAACCCCTGACGGTCGGTATTGTGGGTGCGTCCGGCTATACCGGCGGGGAACTGCTGCGCCTGCTGCTGGCACACCCGCATGTCACTGTGACTCAGGCCACATCCGAGCAGAACATCGGGAAACCCGTCCACCAATTACATCCCCACCTGCGAAGTTTTGAGCCGCTGCGTTTTACCAGCCGGGACGCGCTTGAACCTGTCGATGTCTTATTCCTGGCGATGCCACACGGCGAAGCGCAGGGGCAGATCGAACGGTATGCGGGACTGGCCGAGCGCATCATCGACCTGAGCGCTGATTTCCGGCTGCGCGATGTTGTACAGTACGCCGCCGTCTACGGGCAGGATCACCGGAGTCCGGGCTGGCTGGCGCGTTTTGTCTACGGCTTGCCGGAACTCAACCGCGCCGCGCTGCATGACGCTCGCTATGCCAGCGGCGTTGGTTGCAATGCCACTGCGACGATCCTGGCGTTGTGGGCATTGGTGC
The DNA here is from genome assembly GCA_016934195.1 of Anaerolineae bacterium. Taxonomy (GTDB): domain Bacteria; phylum Chloroflexota; class Anaerolineae; order Aggregatilineales; family Aggregatilineaceae; genus JAFGTJ01. The sequence goes on from JAFGTJ010000315.1 coordinate 1,099, forward strand.
GCGGCGGTTTGCTGAGGCCGGATCAGCCTTTGATGGTCGATATCAAAGTCGGCAGCAGCGAGGCTGGGCGGACTGCGACTGCCGCCAGCCATCACCCGGCGCGCAGCGGCGTTGTGCGTCCCTTTCAACTGACCGGGCACCGTCACGAAGCGGAAGTGCGGCAGGCGCTGGCAGACAGTGGGGAGTTTGACATTCGGATGGCCGTGACCAGCGTCGAAATGGTGCGCGGCGTGGCGGTCGCCGTCCATCTGACGCTGCCTGCCGGGTTAGCCGAGCGCGACCTGTGGCAGTGTTACCGGACAGCCTGGAACGACGAACCGTTTGTCCGCGTGGTGCATGATCGCCACAGCCTGCACCGGCATCCCGAACCGCGCCTGCTGGCCGGGACCAATTACGCCGATGTGGGGTGGGAGTACGATCCCGAAACCGGGCGTGCGGTCTTGCTGTGCGCGCTGGACAACCTGGGCAAAGGCGCGGCAGGTTCCGCCGTGCAGTGCATGAACCTGATGTGTGGATTTGAAGAAACAACCGGGCTTACCTTTGGAGGCTTTTACCCATGATCCGTGTATTAAAAATCGGTGGCGGGCAAGATGTGGTACACACGCACGCGCTGCGCAACCTGGCCGAGCGTGTCCGGCAGGGTGAGCGTTGGGTGCTGGTGCATGGTGCGAGCGCGGCGACGAATGCGTTAGCCGAGCAAACCGGTCAGGTCGTGCAGACGATCACCGGGAAAGATGGGCATACCAGTCGTTATACCGATGCCCGCATGATTGACATTTACTGCGCGGCGGCGGCGTCCGTGAACCAGCGCATAACGGCGGAACTGGCCTCGTATGGTGTCTCGGCGGTGGGACTGGCCGGACCCAACGTATTGTGGGCCAGCCGCAAAACCGCGATCCGGGCCATTCGCGGCGGTCGGCCCGTCGTTATCCGGGACGATCACTCCGGCACGCTCACCGGTCTGGATACTCGCTTGCTCTACACGCTGCTGGATGCCGGGTGGCTGCCGGTGATCGCGCCGGTCGCAGGCGGTGAAGCCTCCGAACGCCTGAACGTCGATGGTGATCTGGCGGCGGCGTTGGTGGCTCAGGCGCTTGGCGCGGAAACGCTGATTATTCTGAGCAACGTTCCCGGCCTGCTGCGCGACGTGCAGGACCCGGCGTCCCTGGTGAGGCAGTTCTTATTATCGGATGTCACCCGGTACGAGCCGTTAGCCCAGGGGCGTATGAAAAAGAAACTGCTCGCCGCCCAACGCGCGGGCGCGGAGCGCGTCATTCTCGCCGCCGCAGGACTGGAATCGCCGCTTGATGCAGCGTTGGTGGGCGGCGGTACGCATATTGTCCGTGAAGCGCAACCGGTGCGCGAAACGTGTATTGATGTTGACGAGGTGCTTCATGCTCACGTCCTTACCTGATCTGGCCGCGCTCGAAGATACGTTTTCCAGCGGCGCGTATGTGAAACGCGATATCCAGATCGTGCGCGGACACGGTGC
>JAFGTJ010000316.1 GCA_016934195.1 Anaerolineae bacterium
CGCTTCGAGACGCAGATCGAAACCACCCTGCCCGCCGGGGACGTGGTGCCGATTCAGGTCCCGGTCCAGGCATTATCAACCTACGCCGGAGGCCAGGGCAACGTCGATCCCGGCGCGATCAACCGTGTCGAGGGCGCGCTGGCAGGACTGGTAGCCGTTACCAATCCCAACGCCACCTACGGCGGCGCGGTCCAGGAATTGAGCACCGTTACCGCCCAGGACCACGAGCGCCTGCTGATTCTGGGACGGCAGCAGGTATTGCAGAACGCGCGCGATCTGCTGCTGCACGAACTGGCAGGCGAGCAATTTTTGGTGCCCGGTTCGGTCGTGATCGTGGGCGAACGGCCCGAATGGACGCTGTACAGCCATCTGGTCGGGGATTTATCGGAAAGCGTCAGCCTGGACCTGCGCGCCGACGTGCAGGCAGTGGTGGTAGACGAACAGCAGGCGCGACAGGTCGCCTTCGCCGGACTCGCGCCCTATATCCAGCCCGGCCTGGAAATCGCGCCGGACGCGCTGCGCTTTTCGCGGGGTGATATTTTGCAGATCGAACCGGACGGGCAGGTCACGTTCCTGATGATCGTCAGCGGCAACATCGCGGTATCCATTGACGCCGATCACGTCCGTCAGCGGGTCACGGGCGTCAGCGTGAGCGAAGCCCGCCGCCGCCTGGACCGCGAACTGCTGCTCGATCCCGACCGCCCGCCGCAGATCACGACCTGGCCCGGTTGGTTTCCCCGGATGCCCGTTCTGCCGGTGCGTATTAATGTGAAGGTGGAGTCGCCCTAAACGCCGTTTTTGTTCGGAAAGGAAAACCTATGCCGTCAGCAGCAAGCAAAGCCTTTGTGGTGTTGATGTATCACCACGTCGTGGAATCGCCGTCCAGCGTCTACGACGTGACGCCCGCCCAACTGGAAGACCATCTCCAGCGCCTGATCGATAACGGTTATTCCGGCGGCGATATGGCGGCGCTCAACCGTCCCGCGCTGGACGATCTTCCGGCCAAACAAATATTCCTGACCTTTGATGACGGGCATAAAAGCAGTTTGCGGGCGGCGGAAATCGCCCAGAAATTCAACATCCGGGCGGCGTTTTACATCACCAAAAATTTTTGCCTGGACCGGGACCATTATCTCACCGCCGCCGAAATCCGTGAACTGGCCCACGTGGGCGTCATTGGCGCGCATGGCGTGACGCATTATCCCCTGCACCACCTGCCCCAACCGAAGCTCGAAGAGGAATTGGCCCTGAGCAAAAGCTGGCTGGAAAATATCGTGGGTGAGACGGTCGATACCATGTCTTATCCCGGCGGCGGCTACAACCAGAACGTGGTCCAAACGACCAGGGCGGCGGGTTACAGGCTGGTTGGCACCTCGCGGGAGTGGTGGAACGCGCCGGAACACGTAGCCTCAAGCCGGATGTTCAACCGCGTGGCAATCAAAACGCACACGTCCAGCGCGACGGTGCTCAATCTGGTGAACAGGCGACCCGCCGCCTACGTGCAGCGCAGGCTGTTTTACGAGTTCTCGTGGAATACCCGCCAACTGCTTTCGCCGTCCATTGTGGCGTTTATCCGGCGCACGCGATCCAGAATTCGCAAAAAGTTATGACCTTCCCCGGACGCCTGCTGGCGATTGACTACGGCCTGAAGGTGATCGGGCTGGCAGTGTGCGATCCGACCGGCCTGATCGCGCGCCCGCTGCGCACGCTGGAACGCGCCTCCAAACGCGTCGATTTCGCCCAGATTGACGCGCTGATCGTAGAGCAGGAAATCGTCGGGGTGATCGTCGGCCTGCCGGAATCCCCGCCGGAGATCACCGGATACACCCAGGCCGACCGGGTGCGGTTGTGGGCTGGACGGCTGGCAGCAGCGATCCGCGTGCCGGTCTATCTATGGAACGAGCGTTACTCCTCTCAGGAGGCCGAGGACCTGTTGGCCGCCGCCGGACGCGACCAACCGGATCGGGTGGATGCCGCCGCTGCCGCCGTGATACTGCAATCCTTCCTGGATGCGCTGCGCGACGAGGGTTTCCCCTGGCCCGATCCGGTTGAGTCTGCGGAAAATTAACCCTCCGCTACCCCGTACATCTGGTCCGGCTTCAGGATCACCGGGAAACGAGGCCGCAGCGTCCGGCGCACGTCGTCGCACAGGTGGCAGGCGTCGGCGTATTGTTCGCGGTGCGCCACATCGTAACGCCGCACCAACTCGACCGGCCCGCCCGCCAGGATCGGCCCGGTGATCAGGTGCGCGTCGGGATCATACGTCGCGCAAATGTCACTCAGCGGCGTCTCGAACACGTTCCCCAACGAAATCCCGTGACAGATTTGCACCTCCCCGAACGGGTCAACGTGAATGCGGCCCGGTTCGCGCAGATTTTCATACGGGCAGTCGGTGAACCCGTCCCAGGGATGATGGTCGGCGCGTCCGGCCAGTTTCTCCGCCGCCCGCCCGCGATAGATCACGGTCGATTCGCCCAACGGAAGCTGGCCCACCACGCCCGCCGTGTCCACGTCTTCCGGCTGCGCGATGCTGATTTCGCCCAACGGGATGCCCAGTTTCTCGGCGGCGGCGCGGGCGAACTCGGCTTGCTGGCTGGTGCGCGTGTTCCAGTGGTAAATGTCATTGCTGATCGAGAGGTCCTGCACCTTCCCGGCCAGCGGCTCCAACCACATCACCGCGTCCTCGACGCTGGTCGCCCAATAGCTGTTGGACACCACGCCCACCTTGAACCCCATCGCCGCCGCTTCGTGAACGCCCTTGATCAGCAGCGGGTAGTACAAAAACGGTTCCCCGCCCTCGAAATACACCCATTCGACCGTGCCCAACGCTTCGGACTGGCGCAGCAGTTCGCGCAGTTGGTCCAGCGTCATTGTGCCGCTCTGCCAGGGACTTCCCCACACAAAGCAGTGATCACATTCGATGGTGCATTTGTACGACAGCAGAATATGAACGCCTGAAAGCTGCATCACAGACTCCGTTCGCTGAATGGCTCTATTCATTTCATTATACGGGGATTCGACACGGGGAGTTGTGCGCAAAAAAACAGAGACGTATGCCACTCCATACGCCTCATCCTGGGCACGGCAAGCAGCGCCCCTACGCCAAACTCAAAACCCATTCACACCGCCGGGGCCAATTCTCCCTCACCCAACACGGAGTCGGGCACGGTGTCCGCTGCATCACCGTCTGCCGCCACCACCGGCACGTAATCCGGCAAAATAGCCTCCACGCGACGGATCGACGGCAGCGCGTAGATCGCCGACATTGACATCAGCATCATCGCCCCATAGATCACCATCATCAGGCCCATACCCGATCCTGGCACGCTACCGACCAGTGGTTCCACGAAACCCCAATGCGCGCCACCGACCGCCGGTTCAAAGACGTGATCGGCCAACTGCCCGGCCAGCAGGTACGTCAACGGAGTGAGCAGCATCGCGGTCTGGGTGAGGGTCGAGAACACGCGCCCCTGCAAATCCGGCGGCACCTTAAGCTGCATCAACGACATGAACGAGGCGTTCACAATTGGGATCGGCATCAGCAGGAAAAACAGCGCCACGCCCAGCGCCAGCGGGCTGCGCGTCACGCCGTAGATCACCAGCAGCACGCCTTCCAACGCGATCCCCGGCAGGATGGTATGGATGCGCGGGCGCGTACCGCCCCACACGCTCATGAGAATCCCGCCCACGACCGGCCCGGCGCTCATCACGCCAAGCAGCGTTCCCAACAATGCCTCGTCATTGTGGGTCAGCGTCAGGATGTAGGGCGTATTCATGACCATCGCGCCGCCGATCAGGAAATTGGCAATCGTGGCGCTCACTGTCAGCGCCAGCAGCATCCGGTGTTTCATCAGGAACCGCAGCCCGACCAGCGCTTCTTTCCACACCTTATCCGGTTGGAGCGCGGCACCTTCGGCGGTCTGCTCCGGGCGCGGGATATGCACCAGCAGCACCACCGTGATCGCCACACCAAACGTCAACAAGTCAATTGTCATGACGCCCGTCGCCCCGATCACGGCGAACAGCGCCCCGGCCAGGATCGGCGCGATCACACCCGCCGACGGGCCGGTCAACTGCTGGATGGCGTTGGCGCGGTCGCGGTGATCGTCCGGCACCAGCATCGTGACCGACGCCTGAAACGCCGGTCCCTGGAAAATGCCAAACACCGACGTAATCACGGCCACCACGTACAGCATCCATAACTCAAACGTGCCAGTCGCAAAACTGACCAGCAGGATCAGCGTGCCCACTGCCTGTCCCGCGTCGGCCACCGCCATCACCTTGCGCCGGTCCCAGCGGTCGGCCAATACGCCCGCCACACTCGCACTGAGCACCGTCGGCAGCGCCGAGAAAAAGGCCACCAGCGCCAGCGGCGTTACCTGGTCGGTATCCTGGTAGACCTTGATGCCGACCGCCAACCCGGTCATGCGGCTGCCAATCAGGGAAAAGGTTTGGGTCAGCAGCAGAATGTAAAACGTGCGCAGCGAACGGTTTTTCGCCACAACTTCACCCCCTCATTAAAAAAATTCACGCTGTATGTCAAATTATACGCGAAAATCGTTCACTTTTTCAATAAAATTACATTTTCACTAAATATCATAAACAAAAAGCCCCATTACGGGGCCTGTACACTGCGCCAAAACACGAGCGGGCTAATCGGCGTCCTCGGCGTTTTCATCATCTTCCCCGACGTCCTCGGCCACTTCGCGGACGATTTCGATCTTGACGTTGGCGACGAACCCGGCCACCGCGCTCAACAGCGCCCAGGCCGGAGCCGTGACCGCCAACGCACCGCCCGCCACGACGCCGACCGTCAGCGGAATCTCCAACAGGTACTTGCCTTTGGAGTCCTTGACCACCAGTTTACGGATATTGCCCTCGTGCAGCAGTTCCTTGATCCGCGCCACGAGGTATTTGGCTTCCAGTTCGATCTCTTCAATGATCGTGCCGCTTTCGTTGTTCTCGTTCACCGCGTTCTCCTCATCTCCCTCGTTCTGCTCAGTCCCCAACGGAGCTTCTACCAGCGCGGCGGGATCGGTTGCCTCAGCAGGCTCAACCAAATCATCCGGCGCGGCCAGTGTCGTGACGGCTTCGGTGATGGTCAAAACCTTGAGCGCATTACCCACCACTTTGAGTGCGTTAAAAATGGACATTCCACTGACTCCAACAACGGCTGTTATTACTGCTATTGTCTATTTATACGCACAGCGCCGCGCCGGGTTGCGCTCTGGAGGTAAACCATACGCCCCTACCCGCCCACCGATGCGGTAATCGTGTCGTAAAACATCGGCATCGGCTCCGGTTCGCGGCTGCGGAAAACGGGCGCGCGGGCCAGACGCTCCCTGGCGCGGCCCAGGGAATGCTCGTCGTTAGCGTGTATCGTGAACATGATATCGCCCACCGCCACCTGATCGCCCACCTTGCGATGCACCACCACGCCCACCGCCGGATCGACCGGATCGGTTTTCTGAGCACGTCCGGCTCCCAGTTCCAGCGCGGCCTGGGCGACTAACAGCGCGTTGATCTGTGTCACGTAGCCGCCCTCCGCCGCCGGGACCTCGCCCATCAGTCCCGCGCGCGGCAGCTTGCCGGGATCATCCACCATTGCCACGTTGCCGCCCTGGGACTGCACCATCTCGCGGAACTTGTAGAAACCTTCGCCGCTGTCCATCAACGCTTCCAGTTCAGCCATAGCGTCTTCCAATGCCCGGCTGCCGGTATCGCGGCGGCCCAACCGCAGCATGTGCCCGCCGACCGCCAGACAGTGATCGCGTAAATCGGCGGGACCATCACCGCGCAGCATATTGATCGCTTCGCGGACTTCCAGCGCATTGCCGACCGCGTGACCCAACGGCTGGTTCATGTCGGAAATCAAGGCGACCATTTCGCGCCCGGCCCCGGCCCCGATATCGACCATGATCTGGGCCAGGACACGCGCGTCCTCCACACGCTGCATAAACGCGCCCATACCGACCTTAACGTCGAGCACAATCGCGTTGGCCCCGGCAGCTAACTTTTTGCTCATGATGCTGCTGGCGATCAGGGGCAGGCTCGGCACGGTGCCGGTCACGTCGCGCAGCGCGTAAATTTTCGCGTCGGCGGGCGCAAGCTGGCGCGTTTGCCCGCACAATACGATCCCATGCGCGCGCACCTGCTGCATGATCTCATCTTCGCTCAGTTGCACGCGATACCCGGCTATCGATTCCAGCTTGTCCAGCGTGCCGCCGGAAAAACCAAGTCCGCGCCCGCTCATTTTCGCCACCGGGACGCCCGCCGCCGCCACCAACGGCAGCACCACCAGCGATACTTTGTCCCCTACCCCGCCGGTCGAGTGCTTGTCCACCGCGTAATCGATCACCGGCGAGAGGTCCAGTTGGTCGCCGCTTTCGGCCATCGCCGTCGTGAGGTCCAGCGTCTCGCGGCGCGACATGCCGCGCAGATAAACGGCCATCAGCCACGCCGCCGCCTGATAGTCGGGAATTTCATCGCGTGTATAACCCGTCACAAACCACCGGATTTCTTCGGTGGTCAGTTCGTCGCCGTCCCGCTTTTTCTCAATAATATCTGTCGCCCGCATCCTTAAAATCCTTTTTGCACATAAGGCCAATCCCACTGTTCGCAAAGTATACCACTTATGTATTGAAATTTTGACATCACCCCGCCACGCGGTAGATTTGCTATCATCAGTATCAGGTGATTTTTACACGTAATACATAAAAGAGGCTCCATGACCACACAAACCGAACCATCCACCGACCGGCGCAGCCTGATTCCCTGGCGCAAACGCGCCGAATTTCGACCCGGCAAAACGCGCCGCCAGCGTCAGACCCAATACCGAAACCAGATCAACGCGCTGTTGATCGTGCTGCTGGTCGCCATTGTCGGAGGCGGCGTGTATACCCTGATCAACTACCGGGAAGCCGGGTCTACTAAAACCGTGAGCTGCGATGCATTCCCCGAATACTGCCTGCCGCTGGCGGGCGGCGCGGGCGGTGAGGATTACGCCAATCTCGAAGCGCCCGGTTCGCGCGAACTTGATGCGGAAAGCGAAGGCGTCGCGGGCGTGGTGCGCGGCATCAACCCCATACATGGATTCGCGGAATTGGGCGATCCCGCCGCGCCGATTCATTTCGTCACGGTATCGGATTTCGCGTGCAGCCATTGCCAGGATTTCCACATGGGCGACCTGAAACGCTTCATCAAGGATTATGTATTGAGCGGACAGGCAACGTTTGGATTCGTAATGGGCAGTGGGACCGGCGGTGCATACAGCCAACTGGCAAATCAAGCGGCGCTGTGCGCGGGGGAACAGGGCGCATTTTGGGAAATAAGCAGCGAATTCTTCCGTCAGGCCAACGCGGGGTCCGTGACGCAAAAATTCACCATCGACGGGTTCAGGAACACGGCGGAAGAAATGGGGTTAGACGGGGAACAACTGATCAACTGTATAGCGTCCGGCAAATACCAGAACCTGATCAACAGTTACCTGACCTTCGGGATCGACAACGGCGTCACCGGCACACCGACCGTCCTGGTCAGCTACGGCGGCAGCGACTCCTGGTCGAAGGTCAACCGCACCTATGACAGCCTCAAGGCGCTGACCGAAGCGGCCAACGCTGCGGAGTAGCAAACAAACCACACCTGATCAA
>JAFGTJ010000317.1 GCA_016934195.1 Anaerolineae bacterium
CCGGTCGGCGGCAGCGCGGTCCAGTTCTCCGGCGGCACGTTGGCGGTAGGTCCGAGCACCTGCACCATCAACGTGATGGTCACGAGCAACTTTGCAGGCACCTACACCAACTCTGACGCGGGCGGCAACATCATCAGCACGTCGGTTAACCTGAACAGCAGTGGTTTGGCCGCGACGCTGACCGTCAACGCCGCCGCGAACGTGGTGCTGAGCAAGTCGTTCACGCCGGGCACCATCAACGCGGGCAATACTTCGACCCTGCGCCTGACCTTTACCAACCCGGCGGGCAACCCGGCCATCAGCGGCCTGGGCTTCGCGGACCTGCTGCCGCTCCCCGTTGATATCGCAGCAGCGGTAACGTCTCCGCAGTGCGGCGGCACGATCACGGCCCCGGTCGGTGGCAGCGCCATCCTGATCAGCGGCGTGAGCGTGGCCGCAGGTCCGGCGACGTGTAATGTGGACCTCACCGTCACCAGCAACGTGGCGGGCGTCTACACCAACGGTTCGGCCAATATCAACAGCGTCACCGGCCCGCTGGACGTTTCGACCGCCAGCGCCACCCTGACCGTCAACGCGGTAGGGGCTGACGTCACGCTGAGCAAGACGTTCACGCCCGCCAGCATCTTTGAGGGCGGCACATCGACGCTGCAATTCACCCTCAGCAATCCGGCAGCGAATCCGGCCCAGAGCGGCCTGAGCTTCACCGATACCCTGCCCGCTGGTGTGACGGTTTCCGTTGCCCCGGCAGCGGCCCAGTGCGGCGGCACGGTAACAGCCGTCGCGGGTGGCACGACTATCACCCTGACCGGCGGCACGCTGGCGGCGGGTCCGAGCACCTGCACCATCAACGTGACCGTAACCAGTGGCACGGCAGGCGTTTACACCAACAACGCGGGCAACCTCAGCGGCCTGTCCGCCAACCTGGATGCGACCGGCATCAGCGCGACCCTGACCGTCAATGCGGCGGGCAGCGCGACCCTGAGCAAAACGTTCACCCCGGCGACGATCATCATCGGCGGGACCTCGACGCTGCAATTCACCCTCAGCAACCCGGCAGCGAATCCGGCCCAGGCAGGACTGGCCTTCACCGATACTTTGCCCGCTGGCGTGACGGTTTCCGTCGCCCCGGCTGCGGCGCAGTGCGGCGGCACGGTAACAGCCGTCGCGGGTGGGACGACTATCACCCTGACCGGCGGCACGCTGGCGGCGGGTCCGAGCACCTGCACCATCAACGTCACTGTAACCAGCAGCGTGATCGGCGTCTATACCAATAACGCGGGCAATATCAGTGGCCTGTCCGCCAATCTGAACGCGACCGGCATCGGCGCGACCCTGACCGTCAACGCGGCGGGCAGCGCCACGCTGAGCAAAGCCTTCGCTCCGGCCACGATCCTGACCGGCGAAACCAGCGTGCTGCAATTCACGCTGAGCAACCCGGCAGCGAACCCGGCTCAGACCGGCCTGGCCTTCACCGATACGCTTCCGGCGGGTATGACGGTTTCCGTCGCCCCGGCAGCGGCCCAGTGCGGCGGCACGGTAACAGCCGTCGCGGGTGGCAATACCATCGACTTTACCGGCGGCACGCTGGCGGCGGGTCCGAGCACCTGCACCATCAACGTCACCGTGACCAGCAGCACGGCGGGCAGCCATACCAATAACGCGGCCAACATCAGCGGGCTATCCGCCAACCTGGACGCGACCGGCATCAGCGCGACGTTGACCGTCAACCCGGCGGCGGCGCTGACCAAGCAGTTTATGACGACCCCGATCAGCGCGGGTCAGACCAGCACGCTGCAATTCACCATCACCAATAACTCCGCGACGGCGGCACAGACCGGCCTGAGCTTCACCGACACCCTGGTGCCGGAGGTTACGGTTGTGAGCGCAGCAGCGGCGCAGTGTGGCGGTACGGTCACGGCGGCGGCGGGCAGCAGTGTCATCAGCTTCAGCGGTGGATCGCTGGCGGCGGGCGGCAACTGCCTGATCACGGTCAATGTGACCAGCAGCACGGCGGGCAGCCATCCCAACAACGCGGCCAACATCAGCGGCCTGTCGGATAACCTGAATGCGTCCGGCGTCAACGCGACCCTGGTCGTGCAGGCGTCCGAACCGCTGTTGTCCAAGCAGTTCACACCGCTGACGATCCGCGTCGGCCAATCGGCTACCCTGACCTTCACCATCACCAATGGGACCGGCAACCCGGCCCAATCCGGCCTCGGCTTCACCGATACGCTGCCCGCTGGTTTGCGGGTCGCGGTCGCGCCTTCCAGCCCGCAGTGCGGCGGCACCGTCACCGCGCCGATGGGCAGCAGCACGATCACCTTTACGGGTGGATCGCTGGCGGCGGCGCAGGTGGATTGCCAGGTCTTTGTGACAGTTACGTCGTCTACAGTCGGCATCTATACCAACAACGCGACCAACATCTCCAACCTGCAAGGCGGACTGCTCGCCACCGGCATTTCCGCCACGCTGACGGTTGACCCCGCCAGGGAACCGCAGGACGATGACGGCGACGAGGACGACGGCGGCCCAGTTGTGACCGCCGAAGACCACGCGCGCGCCCAGGCTCCGTTGTGCGCCGATATGGACGGCTCGACTAACCCCATCATTCGTGCCAGTGTCCCGCCCGCTACGGTGCCGGACGGTGGCGTCTACTGCCGGGTTCTGGCTGAAGATGGCCTGTATGTCAATGGCAACCAGGCCGCTTCGGTCGGCAACATGGATGTGCTCAATATGGGCGTCATCCAGGCGGTGGACGTGTTCGGTATGGCGGGCGAGTACGCAGTGCCTAACTTCAGCAGTAGCATCACGGTTTGCCTGGAAGGGTACGGAGGGTTCATTTACCTGGACGCCCGCACCTATCCGCGCGCTGTGACGCGGCTGCCAACCTGGGCTTCGGGCAACTATACCTGCGCGACAGTTTTGAACGCGGGGACGGTGGTCCTGGTCCAGCAGTAAGCCGGGCGCTGTAGCTGGGAGCGCTGTGGAGCGGCATGAAGCACCCTCCGCAGCGCTCAGGGACTGGGCTTATGCGTGGCGCATGACATAAGCTCGTGATCCCGCACCTGGGCGGGGGTGAACATCACCCGCCCTTTTCGGATTCCTGGTACAAAAGCCTCACCCCCTAAATCCCCCTCTCCATTTTAAATGGAGAGGGGGACTTGTACGTGCGCCATTAAACCCCCTTTCTCCATCTTTGATGGGGAAAGGGGGTTTGGGGGATAGGGGCCAATTCGTTCGCTAACAGTATCGTTTGCGGGGAGGGGCTAACGCACGATCACGCTATTTTGTAGTCCTACCGTATTTTTTAACGTTTCTCTACGCCCAACCGCGCAAACGAACCGCTTCTGCCACCCGCTCGACCGCCACGCAATAGGCCGCGATGCGATTATTGACGTTTAATTCCTGGGCGCGTTTGTGTACGGCATGAAATGCCTGGGTAATGCGGGTATCCAGCCGTTCGTCCACGACCTGATCATCCCAATAATAATCGTAAGCGTTTTGGACCATTTCAAAATAGGACACCACAACCCCACCCGCATTACACAGGAAATCCGGGATTGTATATACCCCATGGTTGTACAAGATATCGTCTGCCTGGGGCGTGGTGGGACCATTGGCTAATTCCGCGAGAATCCTGGCCTTGATGTTGCCCGCGTTACGAGCCGTGATCACGTTTTCCAAAGCCGACGGGGCCAGAATATCCACATCGAGTTCCAGCAGTTCCTGGTTAGAAATCGGGGTAGCGCCTGTGGCGGTAAAATCTTTGACCGAACCGTTTTTCCGCTTGTGTTCGAGCGCCCAATAGGGATTGATGCCATCGGGATCGTACACGCCCCCTTGTGAATCGGAGATGGCAACGATGGTTGCGCCCAGTATTTTTTGGCCCAGAGAGGCGGCATATTGACCGGCGTTCCCATAGCCCTGGATCGCCATTGTTGCGCCCTGGGTTTCGATCCCTAACGCCTTCGCTGCTTCACGAATACAATACATCCCGCCGCGCGCGGTCGCATCATTCCGCAGCCTGGAGCCTCCCAACGCCAGCGGCTTGCCGGTGATCACACCAAACTCGTTGTGACCGCGCATGACCGAGTATTCATCCATCATCCAGGTCATAATCTGTGGGTTGGTGTACATATCCGGCGCAGGAACATCCATTTCCGGCCCCAGAATACGTCCCATCTGGCGGATATAAGCCCGGCTCAGGCGCTCAAGTTCGCTGGATGAAAGTTCTTTGGTATTGCAGGCTATGCCGCCTTTCCCACCGCCGAGCGGAATATCGACCACCGCGCATTTCCACGTCATCCATGCCGCCAGCGCGCGAATGGTATCAATGGTTTCGTTGGGATGGAACCGCAGTCCGCCTTTGGTTGCCCCGCGCGCGTCATTATACTGGACGCGATATCCCTTAAAAACCTTGATGCTGCCGTCATCCATTCGCACGGGTAGCGTGACGTGCATCTCGCGGAGGGGTTCGCGCAGCACCGCATGAAGCGCCGGGTCCAGTTCCAGAACTTCTGCTGCCGCGTCAAGCTGTGTCTGTGTAATAGCGAATAAGTTGAACGAACTATTGGGGCTTTGAGATGATTCTTCTGCCATGTTCTAAATGCTCCTCGCAAAAAGTGGACAAGCGCTTTTTGTGCTCGTCAGAAATAACCTGGATTTAATTATGCTGTATGATTTTACCAAACAGAAGAAGGATATTTGGAGAGTTTATACAATTCGAGTTTTAGTTGCGCTGCCCGATATGTTTCCCCCCTCTCTACGATGCAGGAGAGGGGGGAAGGCTTATAACTTACGCATCAACTGCGCGCCTGACACACCAACAACATCAGGCGATCATCGTGCGCCAGCGGTTCGCGGTCGTAATTCCCGTAGCGCCCCGTCACAGTGAACCCGTTATAGTGCAGCAGCGCGTCCAATTCCTGCGGGAAGAACATGCGCTGTTGCAGCGGCGCACGCCGGACGATTTCCTGCCCGTCGGTTTCCGTCCAGCGCCGGACCGCCGTTTCCGTCCGCACCTGCCGGATCGGATCGTAGTGATCCGTGCCGGTCACAGTGATGGTTTGCCCCTGCGCGTTAACGTAGCTGAACCACTCTTGTTCCTCGGCGGCGTCTTCCAGGCTGTCCGCGTGGGGAAAAAATACGTTGAAAACGAACACCCCGCCGGGAGCGAGGTGCGCGCGCACGTTGCGCAGCACGACTTCCTGGTCGGCGCGTTCCAGCAGATGTTGGAAAAAGCCGCACGCAAAAATGACCTTGAAGCGGGTTTCAAGCTGGAACGTTCGGGCGTCGGCCTCGATCCACTGGACCGGCAGATCGCCCGCTTTCGCGGCTTTCTCCTTCGCGCGGGCCA
>JAFGTJ010000318.1 GCA_016934195.1 Anaerolineae bacterium
CCAGCGGAAGTGGGGTCGGTCCCGGATTGGCTGGGGGCGGCAATCGAAGACGCCGGGGGAGATGTGCCGGAATTTGAAGACACGGACATGCCCGAACCGGTGTTTGAGGACCTGTTCGGATCGGTGGATGACGCGCCGGATGCGCCAGCGGAAGTGGGGTCAGTCCCGGATTGGCTGGGAGCGGTAATGGAAGAACCGGAAGAAGCTGCGCCTAGTGGTTTTACGGACCTCCTCGCGGCTTATGAAGCGCAGCACCCTGCCGCGAACCAGATTGATGATGTAGAGAGGGCGGGAGAAGGTATGCCGCCCGAATGGGAAACGGCATTGACCGGTGACGATGGGAAAGTTGTTTCTTCTGAGCCGGATGGATTTGAACGGGATGATGAAGCCGAGTTTTTTGCTGCATTTGATGAGGTTGCTCCCGAATTTGACTTCGGCAGTGCGTTTGCTATGCCTGATGAGCCATCTTTCGACGAGGAGCCTGAGACAAGCTTCATGACATCCGAATTGCCAGGAGACGACAGCGGCACGGTCACACCTGAAGAATTGGAAGCGCTGCGTCTGGCGACTATGCCACCGCCAGATACCGATTTTAGCGAATTTATGGAGCCTGAAGTTCCGGCTGATGTGGACTTTTTGGCTCCGGCAGTGGAATGGAGTGACCGGATTGCTCCGCCTCATGCTGAACAGACAGAGTTGGATGAAGCTTCTATCCAGACGGGGCAGTGGGTTGCTGAATCCGAATCTATGATAAGTGAAGCCTCGACAGAGATCGAGGAATGGGTCGCGGGATTTGAGGATGTGGTTTCACCCCCGATCTCAGCGATGCCAGATTCGGATGCCAGCGCAGAAGCGGAATGGGCTGGTATGAATGATGATACGGGCGAGGCGGCGGTGGATGATTGGCTTGATGATCTTTCGGTTCCAGATGAGGCCGAACTATTCGAGCCGGTTCCTGAAGTTGAGCAGGAGATTGCCCCGGTGCCGCCGGTTGAATCCGCATCCGTTGGTGAAGAACCGACTCAATTGTGGGTATCGGAGCAGGTGGAAGAGGACCCGGATTGGATGCCGTCTGGCGCACCAGATGATGATTGGTTAGGGTCATTTGCAAAGCCCCCAACCGGAGAATTATTTCCGGGTTATGAGGAGCCAGAAGAATCTGGCGTAGGGATGGAAGACGAGTGGGTTTCTCAGGAAGATGACTTGACTGTTGGGTTTACCCCGACCGGTGAAGTGGATGATATGGCCCCGGCCCATTTAGACGATGTATTCGACAGTGTAGGTGGTGTGGAAGACGGCGAACTGGGAACAATACCTGATCTGGTAGAGACATTTGGCTCAGAGGAAATTGAATTTGCAGAATCCGGTGTCTCGCAGGCGGATATATTTCCCGATGACGAAGCTCCTGCTTGGATGGCGGATATTGCCCCGATTGAGATGTCTACCAGGAGTGTGTTAGACTCCGCTTACGATCCATTTGAGGGTGGGAGCGCTGATCAGGTGCCGGAATACCGGTCCGCCTCGGAAACTGGTATTTTGCAGCCTGATGAGAGTCCAGATTGGATGATGGCTTTTTCGGATGACGATCTGCCGGTGGATGGAGACCTGGAAAGCGCGGCATTCGGGGACGAGGCGGTTTCATTAGACGATTTGGACCTGGGATTTGATTTTGGCGCTGCGCCTGATGTGGTGTCACGGGATAAACCTATTACGGATAGTCTGGCAGATATGACGTTTGATGAGCCGGATGATGTAGAGAGCGATTCTGCCGAATTGGATGAGCAAGCATTGGCGGCTGAGGGCGACGGTGAAATGCCTGATTGGTTGATGGCTATCACGAGTTCCGAATCCGACCAGTTGGAAGATACGGTTTGGGATGAACCCGATACCTATAGTTCTGCCGAGGACACCGGGGTCCTTCAACCGAGCAGCCAACCGGATTGGTTGGTGGATATGGCCGAATCGCCAGATGAAGAAGCGCCGCTTACAGGTGAATCGGGCGAGGTCGATGTGTTGCTGAACAACCTGTTTGACGACATGGATATCGACGAAGCACAGGGAACTCCGGGTTTAGGCAAGCGCATGGCAGATGCGGGTGATGTGGTTGATGCGGACGAGGATTTCTTCGCCGCGCTGGGAGCAGCGGCGGGAGATGCCGGAACCGATCTGGACCTAGACGAGATGATGGCCGGAGTGGGTGATGTCGGTGGAGACGCGGTAGAAATATCCGATGCGGACGATGATTTCTTCGCCGCGCTAGGAGCAGCGGCGGGAGATGCTGAGGCCGATCTGGACCTGAGCGAGATCATGGCCGGTGCGAGAGATGTAGCGGACGTGGCGGCAGTGCCGGATGCGGACGAGGATTTCTTCGCGGCGTTGGAAGCGGCAGATGAGGATGTAGAGATCGGGTTGGACCTGGGTGAGATCATAGCTGACGCGGCGGAAGCGGACGCCGAGTTCTTTGCCGCTCTCGATGCGGCTGAAGCTCAACCAGGGGTTGCGCAACCTGCCGATTTGCCCCATACTAAAGTGGTTGAGTTGGATGCGGACGATGACTTCGACGACGATCTGGGTGACGATGACTTCGGTCCAGGTAATTTTGCGTTTGATGGAAAGCAGCCTGCCTGGTTGCGTAAGCCCAAAGAGAGCGATAACGCGCCACTGATGGCAGATCAAGGACCAGCACCCGAATCACCGGAATGGTTGCGCGATGCGTTTGAGAATGATGAGTCTGATAGTTAATCATGACGCCCTGAGGAGGATATGGCATGGTACCGCCCCCCGATAGTACGGGCGATGCATTCCCCGATTTCGATAGCATGACTCCCGAAGAGCAAATGTCCTGGCTGGAAAGCTTGGCGAAGCGACAGGGTGTCACCGATGAAGAGTTAACCACTGCTGCCGATCAGGATATCCCGATACCGGAAAATGCGGTGATTGATGAGCCAGGCTACGTGCCGTTTTCGATAACGGGTGCGCCCAAACAAGATAAACTACGCGCTAAACCCGAACCGCCGCCGGTTGAAATGCCAGAGATGGTAGAACCGTTGGCGGCGGAGGAGCCTGAGTTGTTGGCGGATATTAGTGGTGGTGACGACCCGATGCAGTGGCTTGGATCGTTGGCGATTCAGTCGGAGGAGCCGGTTGCCGAGCCGGAGATGGTGCTTGAGTCTGCTCCCGAACCTGTTGATATTCCAGAAGTGGACCCGGATGACCCTCTGGGTGGACTTGATCCGATGCGCTGGTTAGAGAGTCTGGCTGCCCGGCAAGGGGCCAGCGTTGATCAGTTTACCACAGAAGCCGATCTGGATATCGAGGAATTACCCGAAGATACGGTGATTGATGAGCCGGGGTATGTTCCTTACGATATCATGGGGGGAACTTCCAAACCGGCGACTCGTCGGCCCGAACCCGAACCGGAACCAGTCGAAATCGAGTCTTTCGCTGAGGAGACTATTCTTGATCTGCCACCGCTCCCCGAATTGGAAATTGACCTGCCGCCGATGGTTGAATCGGAATTTGATCTGCTGGCGGATGCCGGACCAGGGTTTGATGTGTCCCCGGCTGCCCAGCCGGAATTAGAATTTGCGGGTGAGGGACTATCCTGGTTGGAGGATTTGGCGGGCGAACCGGACGAGGATGTGTCCGATCTCCTGGCATTGGGTGATGATCTGCTGAGCGATCTGGAAACCTTTGTCGATGAGGAAGTGCAAGCTGAATTGCCCCCGGTCGCGGCGGCTGACGCCGATTCGCTGAGTGACATGACGGATGAGGAAATCGCGTATGCCCAGGCGCGCGGCGAACTGACTCCTGCCCAGGAATTGGAATGGCTCACGCGCCAGGCATCGAAGCTGGCTGAAGTGCGCGAAGAAGCGCCGGTTGTTCCTGTTGCTCCGGTGGAACTGGAGATAGAGGAAGACCTCCTGTCAGTAGTGCCGGGAGAGCTTCCTGATTGGCTTCGGCAGATGCGTGAAGAGTCCGATGGGACTGGGGCGGTTTCTGAGAAGCCGCCCGCCTTTGAAGAAATAGCTTTGCCAGTTGGCGAGGATGATATCGCTGGATGGTTGGATGATAGCGCTGCCGAAGCGGAGTTTAACCTATCCGAGCTAGAGCTTGACGCGGAAGCCGACGTCGAATCGCTGTGGGCCGAAACCCCGGAAACGATTGGGGAACTGGATGAGGAAGAAGCGCCCGCATCGGAACTTGAGGCGTTTTTGCAAGGCGATTCGGTGCCGGAAGAACCGGATCAACTGGCGGAAGCGCTCGATGCGGAGTATGAACGGCGCTTGATGGGCGATGATGCCGAGCCGGGATGGTATACCGAAGCGGTAGAAAGAGCCGCCGAGGAATACGATTACGAGGCTGATGCGCCTGTTTCCGCGCGGGTAGTGATCAAGGAACCGGAAGAAGCAGATGAGCCAACCGAAGAAATTTTGGCGGCGGCAGCTCCGATGGATATGCCCGACTGGTTGAGGGGCGTTGAAGAAACGGTCGGTGTGCCGGTCGAGGAAGAAATTCCTGACTGGCTGCGGGAAATGGATCAAGAACTGGCGTCTGCTGACGGGGTTCCCGCCTGGTTGACGGAAGGACTTGAGGCCGAACTGCCAACGGATGCCGGGTTGGAATGGCTGGACGTGGAGTCTGAAGCGGGAACAATAGAGGAATTGTTCGCGTCTGAGCAGGCTCCTGAACCGGAACCCGCGCCGCCAGTGAAAGCCGCTGTTGAGCCTGCGCCTCCGCCGCGACCAACCGCACCGCCACCGCTGCCGCCGGTGTCCGTATCCGAACCGGAAATTGTGCTGCCAGAAGTCACGGCATCTATTCCCGAAGGCGAATTGTTTGAACAATACCGCCACCGGTTGGAAGCCGATCCCAACGATTACGCGAGTCGGCTTGCGCTGGCGCGCGCGCTGCGGACGAACCGGCGTTTGGAGCCGAGCCTGGATCACTACGAAATGCTGATCGGCAGTGCGCAGTTGTTACAGGACGTGTCGGCGGACCTGGTAAGCCTGGTGGAGCAGCAGCCTGATATGCCGCGCGTCCGCCGTTTGTTGGGGGATGCCTTTATGCGGCGCGGGATGCTGTCACAGGCGCTAGAGGCGTATCGCGGTGCGTTGGAACAACTCTAGGCGTGTTCAAGACGGCATAAAGTGAGATACAATGTGGGCCGGGTCAAGCAATCCCGGCCCGTTTGTTGTGACTGTCTGTTTAACATCAGGAGGACTTGTGGAACGTACACTCATTATCATCAAGCCCGATGCCGTCCAGCGCGGTCTGATCGGTGAGATCATTCGCCGGTTTGAGAATCGCGGTCTTCGGATGGCGGGTATGAAATTGATCCAGGTCAGTAAAGAATTGGCCGCGCAGCACTACGGCGAGCATAAGGGTAAGCCATTCTACGAATCGTTGATTGCTTACATCACGTCTGCGCCGGTTGTGGTGATGGTGTTAGAAGGGAACAACGCGGTAGCGATTGCGCGGAACACCATTGGCAGCACCAGGCCGGTTGACGCGGCTGCCGGGACCATTCGCGGCGACCTGGGGATGGAAGTGGGACGCAATCTGGTACACGGCTCGGACAGCCCGCCAAGCGCTGACCGCGAACTGGCGCTTTTCTTCGCGCCGGGTGAATTGATCGACTGGACGCGGGATACCGACCGGTGGATTTTTGAGTAGGGGGGAATTATTGCCCCGAATCAGGTACGCGAGGCATCTTGGGTTTACTCTAAGACGTCTCGTGTGCTTTTTGATCCACTGTATCTGAGACTCATCATTGGATGCGAACCATGACCGGGGCTTCGCGCCACAATCCTTCGAAATCGTAATAGGATCGGCGTTCGGGCAGGAACGCATGAACCACCACGTCCCCAAAATCAAGGAGCACCCACCCGCCGGAAGCCTGGCCGTCCATGCGCCAGGGCCGAATGTTATGCTGCTGTTTTGTTTCCAGTGCGATGTGTTCTACGATGGCCTTAAGCTGCCGCTCACTGGTGCCGCTGACGATGACGAAAAAGTCCGTTACAGGTGATACCTGCCGCATGTCCATTAAGATCACGTTTTCGCCCTTTTTGTCAGATGCCAGATCGACAATAATGCGGGCCAATTCTATAGGTTCCAGCGGTCTAACCTCCTGCACTGAATAACGGTAAGATTCATTGTAGCACAACTTGGTATCCGTGCCAGGGTGCGTAATGTCCATGTCCCCTGATTATGATCCGTCGGGTTGTTTCAGTGGCGCATAAAATAGCTGCGTGTAGATCGCGCCGATGGGTTTGAGTTCGCTGCGCATCAGGCTGATTCCGCTCACCGTCCAGCGTTCCGAGCCGGGTGGGGCGGTAGTGTTGATGAGTTCACCAAGCTTCGTAACATGCTCCCGCCGGGCTTCGCGCTGCACCCGTCCCAGGGTCAGGTGTGGATTGAATGGGCGCGTTTCGGTTGGAAATCCCAGCGGTGTAATGTATTGTTCCACCGATTGTTGCAGTGCGTTGAGTGCCGTCTGGCTGCCCTCGATCCCGATCCAGACGACGCGCGGGCGGTGTATGGTGGGAAAGCAGCCCGGTTTGCCGGTCCTGAGGGGAAATGGTGCGTGTTCTGCCACTGCTTTGGTGAGCGCGTCCTGGATCGAGTCGCGTTTGACAACGGCCACATCGCCCAAAAACTTCAGTGTGAGATGGATGCCTTCAGGCCGGACCCATCGCACAGTGCTGGGCGGTATTTGTTGCTTGAGTTTTGCCTGCGTATCAGACAATATCGCTGATACCGGCGGTGGAAGTTCCAGCGCGATAAACAACCGCCATGTTTCGGCCATCTCTGGCAGCTCCTTTGTCTCGGAATATCTATCTTCGAGTATAACTCATGCTCGAATTGTTGGGGATGGCGATGTTGTTGTACAATGAGCGCATCGCTTGATTGCACCTATCTGCAACCGGGGGGTTGAACTCGATGGCTCAGGAACAGGCCCGACAATTGCTTCAGCAGGGAATCGCGGCAGCGCAAGCCGGTCAGAACGAGGCGGCTCGTCAGGTGCTGCAACAAGTCGTCCGGCTTGATCCCCAGAATGAAATGGCGTGGCTGTGGTTAAGCAGCGTGGCACGAGATAACAAAGAGCGCCTTTTTTGTTTAAAACAACTTCTTGCCGTTAATCCACAGAATGAGCACGCGATTAAGGGGTTGCAGCGCCTGGGTGTAGAGCCAGAAGCGCGTGTATCGAACGCGCCCAGTTCCCCAATCCCCACCGTGAATGAAGAGAAAATGGCGCGTTTGCAGCAGGCCACCGATGAGTTTCTACGGCGTTTTAACCCGGAACCGGTTGATCACCTGCGCATCGAGTGGACGCGCAAGCAGCGGCGGCGCTACGGAGAATCGGGAGCCAGGCGGTTGCAGCGCATTTTGTATGCGGCGGCGGCTGTGTTGGTTATGGCGGTAGTGGGTGTACTGGTCCTGGTAGCCGCCAATGTTGATATTTTGGGAAGTGACGGGCAGGGATCGGCGGCGTTGGCGACCTGGATTCCGACTGTGACGCCTACTCAAACCCTGATACCGACTCTGGGCGGTGCAACTCCCACGCCTTTCCCGGAGCAGATGGCCGTCCCCGTGACCGAAATGCCACCCGCTAACTGGTCACCAGGGGACCCGTATCGCCTCATTACGCCGACCGTGATTTATCCGCGTGTCGATTCAAGCCTGATTCGTATTTTTGAGAAGGGGATCAATTACCACGCCAACGGTGACTATGCCGAAGCTATCGAGATATTTGCCGCCGAACGCGAAAATTCCAAGCACTGCCGCCCGATTGTGTATTATTACGAGGCGTTGAGTCTGGCAGAGCAGGGCAATTACGCCTTAGCAAAAGAGCGGCTCCAGGAAGCGCAAGATTTTCAGCCGGACCCAGGATTTGAGTCGTGCCAGGGATCGCCGTTGATCCCGGCGGCATTGGGATACGTGTGGTATCTGGAAGACTCCCGATCCCAGACGGCGCTTAATTACGCGAACCAGGCGCTAAGCATGGACCCTAAATTCGTGATTGCCAGCGTAATCAAAGCCGGGGTTCACCTGGCGAACGGGCAAATTCCAGAAGCGCGCAGCACCATTACCCAGGCGTTGTTGGAATGGCCCGCTGACACTAATCTGCTGGAAATGGCTGCAAAAATCGAGATTTCGGACGGGCAGTTCCAGGCGGCGCTGAATCACCTGGGTCGGGCGTTATACGTGGACCCGGCGTTGCATCCCGCATTGGTGCTTCAGGCCGAAACCTATCTCCGGCTGGGGGATGGCGCGCAGGCCGGAACCGAAGCTGAGGTTGAGTATTACGGATTGGCGGTGCTCAGCGCGCAAACGCTGCTGCTGTATTATCCGGGTGATTCGTTGGGGTATTTGCTGTTAGCTCAGGGCCGTGTGGGTGAGGGGAATTACGCGATGGCGGAAACGGCCCTCACCCGGATCATTGCGGTTGAGGACAGCTTGCCGTCTGAGGCGGTCCCGGTAGTGCGCGAGGCGTACCGCATGTTGGGCGAAGTGCAGTATGCTTATGGGCGCGACGAGGATTTGGAACAGGCGCAGCAGGCATTTCAGCATGTGTTGATCACGGATCGGGGGATTGATCCGGTAGTGGCCGAGCGGCTGTATGATATTGCGCTCCGGTTGCGCGATTACCCAGAAGCCAGGAGTCAACTTGAAGCGCTGCTTTCCGTTGAACCGGGAAATCGTACCTGGCAGTTGCAGCGGACCAGGATGCAGGTCGAGATTTGTACGCTGTATTCGACTGGCGTGCCGTGTGATTATGATGGGATGCTGCGACTGTTAGGTGACGAATTTATCAACAGTCTGCCGGACGAGATGCAGCGCGCCGACGGGTATTCATACCGGGCGCAGGCGCGTTACCAGGATACCCGATCCAGGGGCGACAATCTCAGCGAGGCCGACCGTCATCTGGCGTATGGACTGGCGCTAAACGATGTCACGCAGGCGCTGGCGATGCGCGACTCAGCGGTTGACCATTACTACCGGGGCTTGATTCTGGAAGCGTTGGCCGAACCGGTCAAGGCATTGGAGGAATACCAGTGGGTCCAGTATTGGGACGCACTGTATGCTTATCCGTTCAGTAATGCTGAATTCGACCGGCGGCTGGCTAATCTGGCTGAGCAGGTTGGCGAACTGGTAGTTGAACCAACTGGCGAGGCTTCGTCCACCGGCGCAACGGCAACGCCTGTTTCCAACCAACCCGTTCCCACTGCGACACCTGCGTTCACAGCCACGCCGGGATTGCCACCGGCTGCGCCGGAGCTGCCATAAGTAAGGTTGTTTGCAGACTTACATTGGCTCAGGGCTGGCTTTTAGCGTTTCCCAGGCGGCGCGCACGGCTTCAACTTCGGCGGGGTCTTCGGGCACTTCCCCGTAGCGCACCGCGATATAGGCTTCGGTGATGCTTTGAATCGCGTCGGGATGGTCTGGGAACGCCTGATGCAGTTCGCGGCGGTATTCATATGGTGTTTCGGCTTTCGCGCGCGGATAACCGCGCATCTCGGCAAGGTGTTCCATGCGGGCATAGATGCGCCGGATGGTCAGCGCGGTAAATAGATTTCGCCCTAAACCGAACTGGCGCAGCGCGTCTAACCAATTTGCCAACCGCTGCCAGTT
Organism: Anaerolineae bacterium; assembly: GCA_016934195.1. Taxonomy (GTDB): domain Bacteria; phylum Chloroflexota; class Anaerolineae; order Aggregatilineales; family Aggregatilineaceae; genus JAFGTJ01. The sequence continues at coordinate 9,637 of JAFGTJ010000318.1, forward strand.
ATCGCGGAGGTTCCGTCGCAGCCCGCCTACTACCTCGCCGGTCCCCAGTGATTCTCGGTCCTCGTCCGAGTATTCTTTGCGTTCGCCGCGCGCGACCCACAGAAACCATACAAAAGCGATGATCGCAAATAGGATCAGCAGCAGTATTCCCACCACCAGCGCATCGCCCAGCACAGAAAACAGGTCGGCCAGCCAGGGCGCTTCTGTTTGGCTGCCTGACGAATCCTCTTCAGTGGAGATATTGTAAGGTGTGCCGAACGTATCGGGCATGACGGATTTGACAGCGTTGAAAATCACCTGAGTCACCAGCAGCAGCGGCGAAATCAGCAGAAATAGCAGCGTCAACACCACTTCGGTTATTGTGCTTACCACCTGGGCAACCTGCCCCGTGTTCATGCCGGAAAGCCAGAGCGCCGCCACGTAACCGCCTCCCGTAACGAGTAGCGCCAGCGCCAGCAGCGAAAGCAACCAGCCGCGCCCAAATATCCCGCTTTTGGCCTGGTCGAGATTCAGGCTGTCGGCCCGCGCCAGACTTGATCCGAGCAGCCCAAAAAAGAAGAAAAACGGGACTACGGCCAGGATATCTGTGCGGAGGTCCGAGGCGGCGGCAAGGATGACGATCAAAATCGATAGCAGGCCCAGGCGCATCCCAAAACTGGCTCGGACCAGCGTTAAATAGGTGTGGCCGATAGCCGCGCCACGCCACCACAGAAACAATGCCCAGAATATCATTGCTGGCCCGCCGGGAACACGGTCTTCTTCGGCGAAATGGAACAGGTCGCCCAGGGTTAACCGGATGCCGCTGTCGTATTGTCTGGCAAGTGCGGGCGTGAGCAGGATAGTGATTCCGGTGGCAGCACCCATCAACAGCAGCGTCGCAATGATGCGCGTATTGACGTCTGTGCGGCGGTAGATCGTCCACCGTACCAGTAGCATACTGGCTAGCAGGTGGATGGTGGTCAGTCCCAGCGCAGTTGGCAGCGAGATCGTGAGGAACCATTTCAACGACAGCGTGACCCATCCTGCCATCCAGATCGCCGTCATCAGGATCACGACGAGGTGAATGTATTCCTGTCGCCAGTTGACCGGGCGGTCAGGCTTGTTTTGCACGGTCGGCCTCCTCTTTGGTGCGGCGAAGCAGGTAGCGCTGGCGTGGAGTCAGGTTGGCGAACGCTTCCGAATCGTCGAGGTCGCCTTCAAAGTCTTCGGGAGGCAGGTCCGGTTCGACGTCCTGGATTGGTAAGTGGTAGGTCAACACGCCGGGGATGTGCGGCGGTTCCGGCTTGCCAAGCAGGATCAGCACCAAACGGCGGCCACTATCCCGCAGCCGGAGAATGGTTGCGGCGATGGCGTCATTCATAAACGGCGTGATCAAAACCAGTGTCGCGCCCCAGGGCAGGCGGGGACTTTCCTCGATCAGAAAGCGGTCAAACGTGCTGCTGACGAAATAACTCACGGCGGCCAGCGCTTGCAGAATGTGCATAAGTTGGTCGCGGTTGCGGCTTGGCGGGATGCGGAAGGGTTGGTCCGCGTGGGCCAGCGTCCCGTTAGCCGACATGCCGACCGAGTGCCCTTGTTCCAGGCTCCAGTGAGCCAGGGATGCTGCTACTTCCATTTCGTATTCCAGCATGGCGGGCCACACACCGCGCCAGTAACGCTCAAAGGTGGCGACGTTCAGACATAACACGGTGCGCAGGCTGCGTGTCGGTTCATAGACCCTGGTTTGCAGGGTGCCGGTATGGGCGGTGGCTTTCCAGTGGATGTGACGGAAGCTGTCACGCGGGGAATAGTCACGGATGCCCATTGTCCGGTTTGGGTCCTCGAACAGGCGGCGCTGTACGCGCCTGTCGCCAAAGGGGTCTTTCATGGGCAAACCAAGTTCGTCTAATGGCTTGATGCGCGGATAGACGATCAGGACTTCGTGGCGATCCGCCAGTGTCAGTTTCCGGTCGAACAGGCTGAACGGGTCGCCGGATAGCAGCGAGGCGGGTCCGATTTGAAAAACGCCCCGGTGCCGGGCGGTAAATGTGTAGCGCCGCCGGATACGCTCGTACCAGCGCAGGGAATACGTGTTGATCAGGTAGCCCAGGTCGGGATCGTGCTCAGCGCGTGGCATGAACCGTTCGCCGCCCAGTTCCAGGTACATCGGCCATTCGTCTTCGATCTGAAGCCACGAGATCGGCAGCAGTTTCCGGTTTTCGACGGTAATCGTCACCTCGAATTCTTCATCTGGGAAGAAGCGGCGATAGGGGAACCGGCGCTGGTAAAACAGGTTGCTGAGCGAACTCCGGCTCCAGAACCAGCCAACCAGCACCACGACTACCGTGAACGCCACGAGCGTGAGTAGTTCCTGGATTCCGGCCAAAATAGCGATGACCAGCGTGATCAGCGCGAACCCTATCCAGCGGTGATCGAGCAGGGCTTGCAGCGTGTCACCGCGCCCCTGAAGGGGTTGGATTTCCAATTCCTCGCGTTCGGCATTCTCAAAATCAAAAAAGCCCACACCCGGCTCCTATTGCTCGACCGGCACAGGGATCGTATTCACCAGATCGCTGATCACGTCTTCGGCCCGCCGTCCACGCAGCCGCGTTTGTGGGTCGATGTGGATGCGATGGGTGAGCACATACGGGGCCAGGTATTTTACGTCATCAGGCAGCACAAAGTCCCGTCCTGCGATGGCCGCCCGCGCCTGCGCCGTCCGGTAGAGGGCAAGCGCGGCGCGCGGACTGGCTCCCAGTTCGATTTCCTCAAAGGTGCGGGTTCCACGCACGATGGTTACGACGTAATTCTGGATCGCTTCGGCTACATGGACGCGGCGCACCTGCGCGATCAGGTCGCTGACGGCCTGCGGATCGGTGACGGCTTCCAGTGTGTCCAGCGGGTCGTCGATGCGGAAACGGACCAGGATTTCGTTTTCCTGCTCCTCGGTGGGATAGCCGATCATGACGCGCATCAGGAAACGATCCAACTGGGCTTCAGGCAACGGGAAAGTGCCTTCCAGTTCAATGGGATTCTGGGTTGCCAGTACCACAAATGGGCGGGGCAGGGGAAGTGTTTCGCCATCGACCGTCATCTGGCGTTCCTGCATCCCTTCCAGCAGGGCGCTTTGCGTGCGCGGCGTGGCGCGGTTGATTTCGTCCGCCAGGACCACCTGGCTGAGAAGCGGACCGGGTCGGAATTCAAACGCCTGGTTTTTCTGGTTGAAATAGTTTACGCCGGTCACATCGCTAGGCAGCAGATCGGGCGTAAACTGGATGCGGCGGAAGGTGCAACCTAACGAAGTCGCCATCGCTTTTGCCAGCGTAGTTTTGCCGGTACCGGGTACGTCTTCCAGCAGCACATGACCTTCGCTGAAAACGGCCACCATGATCAGGTCAATGATATTGTCCTTGCCCACGATCACGCGCTTCACGTTGTCTCGCACTCGTGTGGCAACTTCTGCAATCATATAATTTTCCTCCGGTGGTGGGAGAGGTAAGGGGTGCCCATATAGATCACTGGCGAACCGGCCCGCCGGTTCACTTTTGGGGTGGATTATATGGGGTTGGCGTGCAAATGGGGAATTTTGCTTATACCGGCGGCCAGGGGTAACTCCGGCCAGGACCGGGCGCGGGATACGTTTTCTTCGCCAGCAGGTGTTTGGTCCGGTTGTGCAGCGCTTCGATCTCCGCTGGACTCAGCAGCGGCGCGAGTTTGCGATGTGTCTCGTGATCCGGTGATGCAAGCCGGCCCTCAAATGCGCGCAGCGTTGCTAACAAGTCGTCCGCGATGGCGTCTTCGGCAAATTCCCAGATCACGGTACGCAGTTTGGGCATGGTGTGGAAAGTCAGCCCATGATCGATTCCCCACAGTTTACCGCGCGCGTCAAGCAGCAGGTGGCCGCCTTTGCGGTCGGCATTGTTGACCAATATGTCCAGGATGGCAAACCGCTGGAGTTGGGCTACAAAGCGATCATCGAGTGAGAAATAATTGATTTCCGGGTTGTGCTCGATGAAAAGTTGAAATGATCCCAGGCCGTGCGGTCCCTGGCGCAGCACGGTCGGCGGGACAAGCTGCCAGCCAAGCGCCTGAGATACAACGTAAGTTGCCACTTCGCGTCGGCAAAGTGTCCCATCGGGGAAATCCCACAGCGGGCGTTCGCCGCGCTGCGGTTTGTAAACGGCTGTTGCGAGCAGTCCGGCATCGCTGATTGTTACCAGCGCGGCGTAATTCGATCCCCACAGCATCGTGCCTTTCATTTCGATGCTGCCGTTAGCCAACAAGTGCTCGACGCGATCAACCGGAACGGCGTGGCTGTTTGGCTGTTCCGGGTCGGCGTCTGGTGGGCTGTCGGAAGGTGAGGGGAGTGGTTGGCCGGTCATCATGTCCAATAATAGATCATATAGCCGTTGGTCTTGGGATCGGCGCGCCCTTTTTTGATGACTGTTTGCGCGTATTCGCTGAGCGCGCGCATTTGCTCGCGGGTGGCCCACAGGCGCACGATACGCGGTTCTGGCGGGTTGAGCGCGGCCTCGTCCTCGTCAAAGGCCAGCAATTCCTGAATTACCAAAACGATTAAGTGGTGGATTTCATCGTAGCCCAGCCCCATCTGGGAAACGCGGAACAGGTCCTCTACCGGATCGCGCAGCGACATATCCCAACGAGTCAGGTTGACGGTTGACTCAGACTGGTCGGGGTATTTTTCCGCCAGACTGCTCAACATTTCGTTGATAGCTTCGGCCAGAGCTTGTGCTTGCTGCTTTTCGATGACCAGGGAAACGATCTGCGCATTTTTCCCGGCTTGCAGATAAAACACGCGCCGACCCTTTGGTCCGACGGTGCCAATTGTCACGAAATCAACGGGATTGAGTTCAATCTCGGAATCTGGCATGACTCTGTCTGCTTTCTGTCTTAAGTCCTACAAGTGGATGATCTTTCGCACGCGGCCCCACCGGGATGGGCGGGCGGGACGATGGTTGGCCGGTGGAAGATAACTGGTATCGTTGACGCGCATGATGGTGGGCCGGTTGGCTCCCAACCGGATCAGTGTGAGTGACGCGGGCGAAATTTCGATCCGTTGGAACATGTCCAGGTGCGCGCCAAGATAGTGCGCCACCATCAGCTTAATGATATCACTGTGCGAAACCACCACCACGCGATCAGTAGGGTGTTTGGCGACCAGCGTTTCGAGCGCATCCACAGCGCGGGACTGTGCTTGGCGAATTGCTTCGCCGCCAGGGAAATGTGCCCGGCTGGGATACACTTGCACCGTATGCCACATTTTTTCGCGGCGAAGATGGCTCAGTTTTTTTCCCTGCCATTGACCATAACGCACTTCACCCACGTCGTCCAGGGATTGTACCCGGAGCTTCGGGTGATGCGCGGCGATGGCCTCGGCGGTTTCCATGGTGCGTTCCAGCGGACTGGAATAAATCGCGACCAGCGGTGTTTTGGCTAGATGTTCACCGAGCGCCTGGGCCTGGGCCTGCCCGTCTGGATTCAGATGGACGCCCGGTGTCCAGCCCGCCAATCGACCGGTTTTTACCCAGTCGTTGATCGCATGTCGCACCAACAGAAAATCGGTCATCCTAAAATTACCCAAATTATGCAAATGTCAACCCAGATAATAGCATAAACCCTGTACGCGGCCTAACGGAATATACGGCTTTTTTATTGCAAACTTACGCATCCTGCACTAAGGTAAAAGATAGGTAGGAATATACAAAGTGCAGGTAGCAGCATTTTATGGACACTCTCCAATGGCGGGCTTTTGAGGCGTGGTGTGAACATTCGGACGAAGGTCTGTTGGTGGTCGATTCATCAGGGAAAGTTTGCTTGATGAATGCCCGTTTGCAGGCGTTGCTCAAGATCGATCAGGTGCCGGAGTCGGCTGCGGAGTTACTGAGCCAGACCGAAGGGTCTATGCCTGAATTGCGAATTTTACTGGACCAGAGCAACCGGTTAGATCAAGCGCAGTGGGGCAGTTTACGAGTCCAGAAATACCCACCGCAGCGATTGGGGTGGCGGCAGGTGCCGCTTACCGAAAACGATGACGTGGTGGGATCGATCATTGTGTTTCAGGATGCCAGCGCTCAAGGGCAGCTTGAGATTGCCAAACAGTCATTTTTGAGCATGATCTCGCATGATTTGCGCACGCCGTTGAGCACCATTTTAGGATTCGCGGAACTGCTGGATAACAACCGGGGCAAATTGTCGGACGAGGAGCAGCGCGAATTTTTGGGCCACATTATAAAAAACGCGAATCAACTCAGCCGTTATACCCAGATTGCGCTGGATATCATGTACCTGGAAGCCGACTTGCAGAGCTTTGAAATTCAGCCAGTATTTTTAGACCGGTTTGTCAGACATTGGCTGACCGATGCGGTGCATCGTTTCCCGGCGGATCGTTTGTTGTTCCATAACGGCGCGCCGGGCGATCCCATGACACAGATTGCACCGGCTGCTCTGCATAAAATTCTATACATCCTGGTCGAATTCGCCCTGACCGAAAGTCCGCCCGATATGCCGGTTGGCATCCATTTGAACTATGACGCGGTACGGGCGCATGTGACGATCCAGCATAAAGCGCCGGATTTGAGTGCAGCAGACGCGGCCTTGCTGTTTCGCCTGATGCATCCCCGCGATCTGAGTGAGATGGGACGACCTCACTTGCACCGGATGCAGCTTTATGTCGCCAGCTTGTTAGCCGAACGGCAGCAAGGGGCGCTGACGCTGCATGGAAAAGAGAACCACGAATACCATATCGATCTGGCCCTGCCTCTGATGACAGCCGCTTCAGCTTGATACTTGACAGCCGCGCACTCTGCGATTATGGTTTCAGGGATGCTGGTTTGGTTTGGTTATTGGAGTATCGAACTCATGAGTCGTGTTGTTAATACGAACAGCCCCGGCAAAGTTCGTAACCAGTTGATGCGTACTTCCGCCGAACTGCTGCGCCATCTCAGCCAAAAAACCGAGGTGGATGGCGAGGCTAAAGACATGGCGGCGCGATTGGTGCTTTGCTTGCGCGGAATTGATGATGGCATCGAGGCGTCGGCGCTGGTGTGGGAAAACCGGGATTATTGGGTTAAGGCCGAGCAGCTTCGCCAGCGATGGGTCTGGGCTGGAAACAGTGCCGCCCGGCTTGAACAGCTTGTCCGCGATGAGTCATGGGACTCGTTGCCGGGTCTCATGGCGGAATTGTTTGCCCATTTTGCCGATATCAAGGTTACGAAGCTGACTCGCCCCGCCAGCGAATGGCAGGGTGCTTACCAACAATTGCTTGACGAGGCGACCTGAGCGCGGGAGTGAATGTTGTCCGCTGACCAGTTGTTGTATGTTGTTGTAGCGTTGGTATTGGGCGGGATTGCAGCGGCTGCGAACTACGCTGATTGGAATCGCAATGAGCGTGCGCGACAGGCTGTGCTGGTCGCCACGATCTTGATCAATCTAGCGGTGGTGGCATTGTACGGCGTACAACAGATCATCGCAGCCTATGGCGGAGCATCGGATGATATTGTGCCGCCGGAGAAACCGGCAGCGTGGGCGGCGTTGGCCGGATCGCTGCTGTTGGCCGGAGTCGCGTCGGCATTGTTGTTCCGGCCAGTGCGCGAGTGGGTGGCGCGCCTATTTCCTGCCTACCAGGACAAGGCCAAACAACAGCCCGAAGACATGGAATCTACGGAATTGCCGGATAATTTTGGCGTTGATGAGAATTTTCTGACGCCGCAAGATGGCACCCCCTTGTTTCCCCAGATGTTAAATTACTACACTACCGAATCAATTCTGGTGCCGCGCGCGCCTGTTTACCCGGTCGAGCAAGTGCCGGTCCAGCACGCGAGCATGTTCAGCCCTGGTGACGATTACGTGCTGCGTGGATTTAACCCTGCGTCGTATGTACATCTGGTTGCGCTGTTTTTCTGCCTGCATCTGTTGGGCACGCAGTTTATCGGCTTCCTGGTAGGTGGGCTGGAAAGCATTGCCGAATCCTACGAAGAAGAGGGGATCGCCGCCGGGGATCTGCTGGCGAATGCTTTTCTGCTGGTGTTTGTAGCAGTTGTCGGTGTGGGGTTTGGCATCCGGCGTAATGGGCGGCAAACGCTCAGGCGTTTGGGCCTGGGAATGCCGTCGTTGGGAGGTATTGTGTCGGCGGTGCTCCTGACGATAGCTTTGATCATCTTTGTTGCTGCCGCTTCGATGGTATGGATGACGATGGTGTCCGACGAAACCCGCGAAGATCAGACCCAGGCATCTGAGGCGCTGGCCGACAGCGTGAATACGCTAGGTTTGGCGTTTTTGTTGGCAGCGACAGCCGCCGTCGGCGAGGAAATTGCGTTCCGGGGCGCATTGCAGCCGGTATTTGGTTTCTGGCCGACTGCGATTATATTTGCGCTGACGCACGCCCAATATACGCTGACCCCGGCGTGGCTGATTATTTTTGGCGTGGCGGTTGGATTTGGCTGGATTCGACAGCGGTATAATACCACTGTCGCCATCCTGACTCACTTCCTGTACAATTTTGCGCTGTTGTCAATAGCGTTGTCGGTCCCTGAAGAAACCGGCGAGACTATCCTGCGTTTGTTCTCATAAACAGCGCGTTTATGCGTCCGGCTTGCCTGGAACCATGTGATGCTGGCGGCAGCGGGCCTCATACGATTCGGCTGCTCCCACCATGATCACGGGATCGTCATAGCGGGCTGGTTGGCCGTTGACGAGGCGCTGGGTGCGGCTGGCGTCTTCTCCACACACCATACAGATCGCGTGCAGTTTTTCCACTTCTTCCGCGCCGCTGATCAGAATTGGCATGGCTCCAAAGGGTTCGCCCCGGAAATCCAGATCCAGCCCGGCCACGATCACGCGGATATTTTGCGCGGCCAATTGTTCGACAACGCGCGCAATGCCGGGATCAAAGAACTGGGCTTCGTCGATGGCGATAACGGTGGTTTCCGCTTCGACTTTGGCGAGCAGGTCTTCCGAGTTTTGGACTGAGACGGCTTTAAAGTCCTGGCCGTTGTGGGACGTGATACGTTTGATCGAATAGCGTGTATCCATTTCCGGCTTGAAGACCTGCACCTTTTGTTTGGCGATGGTAGCGCGGCGCACTCGCCGGATCAGTTCTTCGGTTTTGCCGCTGAACATGCTGCCGCAGATCACTTCAACCCGCCCGCTGTGGTGATTTGTCATGATTTCCCCTTGTGGTGTTCCCATACACATACAAAAGGGCAGGTCGCTGTATTCATACCTGCCCTTCGTTGATCGATTTATGGTTAGCCGGTGTTAGGCTTCTTCGTAGTCGGGCATCTCGTAGCCGCGCGCGCGCAGAAGTTTTTTGGTGTCGGCCAACACTTTGCGCCCGATCCCGGAGATTGCCAGGATCGCGTCGTCGCCACCTTCTTCCCACCGCGTCAACAGGTCGCCAATGACCGCGATGCCATTGTCGATCAGGATGTTGGTGTAACGCTTGTCGAGGCCTAATTCGGCAATCGGCACGTCGGGGGATGTACGCTCTTGCTCGCGGTTTTCGACATCGGCGAGGATTTCGTCGCGCACCCGCAGCCGCTTCATGAAGCGGTCTACCTGGCCCTCGGTGTCCACGATACGCTGCTCGCCTGTGTAGAAGGGATGGCACGCCGAGCACACGTCGGTCCGAATCTCAGGCACGGTCGATCCGACTGTCCAGGTATTCCCGCAGGCACAGATCACGCGCGCTTCGGGAAACCACTCAGGATGAATATCTTTACGCATCGTACTCTTCTCAACCTTTCCTGCCACGGTTCCCGCACGCGGGGGATGCGTAGCGGTCTGTCTGGCTGACGGCTAGATAAGGCCCTGGCGCTACGACGCGGCCTGGGCGTCTTCTGTCACAATTTCGGGGTAAACGCTGATGCGTTTACGTCCACGCGCAAACGTCTCGAAGACCACAAAGCCCTCGATCTTGGCAAAGATCGTGTAGTCGCGGCCCATGCCAACGTTCTCGCCGGGATGGAACTTGGTCCCGCGTTGGCGAACAATGATGTTGCCGGGGATCACGTATTCGCCGCCGAAGGCCTTCACACCGAGGCGCTTGCTGTTACTATCACGACCATTGCGGGTTGAGCCGCCACCTTTTTTGTGGGCCATAACTCGTTCTCCTCTTTAACTTCTGCTTCCGCTTATTATACGCCCGAAATGCTGTCAATTCGCAGGCTCGTAAAATACTGGCGGTGTCCCCGGCGGCGGCGATACCGCTCTTTGGGGATGTATTTCCAGACAAAGACTTTACGTTCGCGTCCTTGCTTGACAACGGTTGCTTTGACGACTGCGCCTTCGACCACCGGCTGCCCGATGATTGGATCACCTTCGTCGGGAGCGACGAGCAGCACGTCGGTTAGCTCGATGGACGCGCCTTCTTCATCTGGCAGGCGTTCCACATCAATGATTTGACCGGGTTCTGCGCGGAACTGACGCCCGCCGGTTCGTACAATTGCGTACATGAGATTGATCTCCAATCTTCGCTTTGCCACCGCTGGTCGCAGTCCTGATCCTCGGTCCTGATAAAGAAAAGAACGCCCCGACGGGGAAAATTGGCGTAATATAAGGCTTGGGATATCGCCGCGCTATTATAACGGTGCGATAGGGGGGCGTCAATGGCGGGTTGGTATTCGCTGTGGCCTGGAGTATTATTCGTTCGCTAGAGAAAACAGGGCGAGGTGATTATGTGGTCAAAGTGGAACTGGGCGGCGGTGTTATTTATTTTGAGCCTGGGATTGGTGGCTGCCTGTGCGCCCGAACCTCAAACCACACGGGAGTCAGGTCGCGCCGCGCTTACGCCTCGATCCTCCGGCCAGTTTCCGGTAGCGACAGCCGAACTGCCGCCCACCGTGCCTTTTCATGTGGATGGCGCATCTCCTGGAGCGTCTGGCATGGGACAACCGGCGACTCCGCGATCCTGGTTGCATTACGGGATTGACGCCGTGTTGGATTGGACGGCGCATACGGTACGGGTTGAGCAGCGGATCAGTTACCGTAACGAGACGGGCAGCCCGCTTGACCGGATTGTGCTGAATGTGCCGACGGATCAGTTTGATCTGCGTTTCGTAAAGATCGGTTCGCGGCGGATTCGGGATTACGTGTTGGACCAAACCCGTCTCGATGTGCCACTCAAAGAGGCGCTGCCGCCCGGTGATACGGTTGATCTCGTGCTGGATTTTTCCCTGGACGTGCCGCCGATCAAGAACGGCTACCGGTGGGGGCACCTGGGCTATTGGGGATACAGCGAGCGGCAGGTCAATCTGGGAACATGGTTTCCAACGGTGGCCGTTTATACCGAGTCGCAGCGCTGGATCACGCCACGTTTTCATGCCATTGGTGAATATCTCGTGTTGGAGGCGGCAGATTTTACAGTGGATATCACGGTAGATGGGGCGTCGGATAAGCTGCGTCTGGCCGGACCGGGAACCGTCACAAAGAGCGGGGATAATACCTGGCATCTTGAGTTAACCGGCGCGCGCGAAGTCACGCTGTCGCTCTCCGAAGAATTTCAGACGATGAGCACATCTACCACGAGTGGAGTAGAAATCCAGTTGTATTATTTCTCCGATTCTACGACCGGAACATTGGATGCGCCACGCCACGCCCTGTACACGGCGGCGGACGCGCTGGCGTTGTACGAGGAGTTGTATGCTGCTTACCCATATGAACGGCTGGTGGTGGTGCAGGGCGATTTTCCCGATGGTATGGAGTTTAGCGGGCTGGTGTTTGTCAGCGATGACTGGTTCAGGACATGGCAGGGGATTCCGAACGACTGGTTGACGCTCATCACGGCCCACGAGGTCGCTCACCAGTGGTGGTACGCGCTGGTGGGCAATGATCAGGGGAATGTCCCCTATATGGACGAAGCGCTGGCGACGTATAGCGAGTTTTTATTCCTGGAGCGGTACTACCCTGATTATCTGGCTTGGTGGTGGGAATTCCGGGTAGCGCCGTATGAACCACAAGGGTTTGTGGATGTGCCGGTTTACAGCTTTGATGGACCGCGACCCTATATCAACGCCGTGTATTTGCGGGGCGCGCAGATGATGCAGGCGTTGCGGGACGCTCTGGGCGACGAAGCGTTTTTTGAGTGGCTGCGCGCCTACGCTGCGGCAATGGGCGGAAAGGTGGCAGGTCCGGCAGACTTATGGGGAGCGCTGCCGGATGACGCTTATGCTGCTATCGCCGATATCCGGCAGCGTTATTTACAGCAGTATAATGTGCTGCTGCCGGTGAGCGAACTGCCCTAGCGTTTCAGCTTGTCCAGGTATTGTTTGCGGAACTTTGCAACTTTTGGCTCGATGACCACCCGGCAGTAGCCCTGCTGCGGGTTGCGCTCGTAGTATTCCTGGTGATAATCCTCCGCCGGATAGAATGTTTCCAATGGCGCGATCTCGGTGACGATGGGATCATTCCATATTCCCGCGCTGGTGATTTCCGCGATGACCTGTCCGGCAGTGACTTTTTGTTCCGGCGAGTGGTAGAAGATCGCTGAGCGATACTGGGTCCCAACGTCCGCGCCCTGCCGGTTGGGGGTGGTGGGATCGTGAATCGTGAAGAAGACTTCCAGAATCTCCTTGAACGTGACTGCTGCCGGATCAAACGTGATTTGCACCACTTCGGCATGGCCGGTCGTTCCGGCGCAAACCTGCTTATAGGTCGGCTTGGTGACGTGGCCCCCGGCATAGCCCGATACGACAGCACTCACGCCTTTGAGTTGATCGTAGATGGCTTCCAAACACCAGAAACACCCACCTCCCAATGTTGCGATTTCCGTAGACATCTGACGGTCCTTTTGCTATCCTGCGCCTTGTTTATTCCACTACACATACAAGATTATAGGAAGTTGAGCAGGCAACCGGGTATACTTTCGGCCAATGATTGGTTTTTAGAAAGGATGTTGTGCTATGGATGCTTTGGCCGTGATTTGCAAGCGGCGCAGCGTGCGCGATTACACGGGCGAATCGATTCCGCGTGAGGACCTGGAAACTATCGTGGATGCGGCGCGATTGGCTCCGTCCGGTCATAATAACCAGCCCTGGGAATTTATCGTTATCACGGACCCGACCATGATCCAGCAGCTCAAAGTGGCGGCGCAGTGGATGGAGAAGGCCGGGGCGATCATCGCGGTAGTGATGGACCCGGAGTCGCGCTGGTGGGTGGAGGACGGTTCCGCCGCTGTGACCACTATGCTGCTTGCGGCGACGGCGTTGGGGTATGGTTCGTGCTGGTTGGAGGGCAATACCCTGTCGCGCGAAGAGAAGTTCAAGTCATTGTTGGGTATTCCCGATGATAAGCGGCTGCTGACCCTGGTGCCGGTTGGTGTGCCGCTGAGATGGCCGACTAAAGAAAAGAAATCGTTGGCCGAGGTCATTCACTGGGAGAGATACGGCCAGTAGCCCGGCCTCTGCTTTTCTGATTCTGGTATCTGCGCTAGGATTGGATAGGTTTTCGACAGGTTTTCCGTGACGTCTGGATGGAATTATGCTCTCAACCGTTTATTCGTGTGCGCTTGTTGGTCTGGAAGGTGAAATTGTCCAGGTCGAGGTGGATTTTAACCCGCTGTCGCTTCCGGCGTTTACCGTTGTGGGACTGCCCGATACGGCTGTGCAGGAAAGTCGGGAACGGGTCCGGGCCGCGATTCGCAACACCGGCTTGAGATTTCCCAACAAGCGCTACACGGTCAATCTTGCGCCTGCCGACTTACGGAAGGAAGGTCCCGTTTATGATTTGCCAATTGCCGTTGGGGTGCTGGCGTCAACCGATCAACTCCCGTTACAGAAGTTGGTCGGGGCGCTGTTTATCGGCGAATTGTCGCTGGATGGCAGCGTGCGGCATGTGAAAGGAATTTTGCCGGTAGCTTATCGCGCCTGGGAGGAAGGGTACGAACGCCTTTATGTGCCCGAAGAAGACGCGCCCCAGGCCGCGCTGGTGCCGGACATTGACATTATCCCTGTCAAGTCGTTGGGGCACCTGGTCGAGCATCTCTATGATTTGCAGGTGATTCCCCCCTATGTTCGCAGCGAACTCAATCTCCAGGTTCCGCCTGACCTGGACGGCTTGACTGATTTTGCTGATGTCAAAGGTCAGGAACATGTCAAGCGGGCGTTGGAAGTGGCCGCTGCCGGGGGACATAATGTGCTGATGGTTGGGCCACCGGGGGTAGGTAAAACGCTCCTGGCGCGCGCCTTGCCTGGAATCTTGCCCACCATGTCGCTTGACGAAGCGTTGGAAGTGACCCGCATTTACTCGGTTGCCGATCTGCTGCCGGCGGATAAGCCGTTGATCCGTATTCGCCCCTTTCGTGCGCCGCATCATACGGTCAGCGAAGCGGGACTCATTGGCGGCGGATCGTGGCCGCGTCCCGGCGAGGCGTCGTTGGCTCACCGGGGGATTCTGTTCGCTGACGAGATTCTGGAATTTGGCAGTCATACGTTGGAAGTGCTGCGCCAACCGATTGAAGACAAGCATGTAACCATCAGCCGGGCGCGGGTAGCGCTGACGTTTCCAGCCAACTTCATGCTGATCGCGGCGATGAATCCCTGCCCGTGTGGATATCATGGCGATCCGGTGCGCGAATGCACCTGTTCTTCATCGACGATCCGCCGCTACCAGCAGCGTTTGTCAGGGCCACTGCTGGACCGGATCGACATTTATATCGAAGTGCCGCGCGTTGATTACGACAAACTAACGGATGATCGGCGCGGCGAGTCGTCGGCTTCGGTGCGGGCGCGGGTGGAAAACGCCCGCGCTCACCAGCGCCAGCGCTTTCACAATGAACGCCGCCTCCAGGCTAATGCCGACATGGGGGCCAGCGACATCCGGCATTTTTGCCAGCCGGATGCCGCCGGGAAACAATTGCTCAATATCACGCTGCGCCAGATGCAGCTTAGCGCGCGGGCGTATCACCGCATTCTCAAGTTGGGTCGGACAATTGCCGATCTTGCAGGCAGCGAGGTGATCGAAGTGGCGCATCTGGCCGAAGCGATCCAATATCGCCCACGTAAGCTCATGTACTGATCAGGTCGGCGCGGCGTTTCCGTTCCTTCTGGCGATTTTCGTGATTGAGAATGCGCTTGCGGATACGCAGACTGTGCGGGGTCACTTCGAGCAGTTCGTCATCACCCAGGAACTCAATAAAATCATCCAGGCTCATATGGCGCGCTGGATTCAAGCGCAGTTCCTCGCCGTAATATTTGGTGTGAACCGCTGTGAGATTCTTGGTCTTCGTGACGTTGATCGGCAGGTCCTCAGCGCGAATGTGTTCTCCGATAACCATGCCCTCATACACTTCGGCTTTGGGTTCGATAAAAAATGTGCCGCGTGTCTGGGAATGTGTCATGGCATAGGCGCTGGCTACACCAGTTTCCCAGGCTACCAGGCTGCCGAACTGACGCTCTGGCAGGGTGCCGACCAGCGGACTGTACCCGTGAAATAGAGTGTGCATCTGGCCGAGTCCTTTGGTGGCGCGCAGAAATTGAGATCGGAAGCCGAGTAGCCCTCGCGTGGGAACCAGGTATTCCATGTTGGTTGTACCGTTTTGAGAGTCCATATTCACCATTTGTGCCCGCCGCGCGCCCAATAGTTCGACGACGGTGCCGACCAGCGCGTCGGAGACTTCGATATAGACGTCTTCCATCGGTTCGAGTGTCTGGTCGGTTTTTGGATCGTGGCGGAAGATCACTTCCGGTTTGCTCACGTCGAATTCGTAGCCTTCGCGCCGCATCGTTTCGATCAGGATTGCCAGATGCAGTTCGCCGCGTCCGCTGACGATAAACCGGTCGGGCTGGCTGCTGTCTTCGACGCGCAGGGCGACATTGCTGCGTGTTTCTTCATACAGGCGTTGGCGCAGACGGCGTGATGTTCCCCATCCGGTTTTTCCCTCGCGCCCGGCAAAGGGCGAGGTATTCACGCCAAAGGTCATGCGTACCGTCGGTTCTTCGATGCTGATCGCCGTGAGTGGAGTCTCAATTACCGGGTCGGCAATGGTGTCACTGATGCCGATTTCGTCAAGACCGCCAAATGCGAGGATATCGCCCGCTGCTACTTCCTCTACCTCTTGTTTTGCCAGGTTATGATAGGTGAACAGGTAGGTGATCTTGCCTTCTGTGCGTTCGCCCTGCGGAGTCAGCCGGACGATGTTCATACCCTTACGCAACGTGCCCGACCGCAAACGACCTACGCCGATTTGACCCTTATAGGAATCGTATTCGAGAGTCGTGACTTGAAGCTGCGCGGGCGCATCGAGTTCTACAGTGGGCGGCGGGACTTCCTTCAGGATCGTTTCAAACAGCGCGGTGAGATTGGGTTGGATATTATCCGACGAATAGCCTGAATGTCCTTCCAGGCCAATCGCGTAGATAATGGGGAAATCGGCCTGTTCGTCGCTCGCGCCCAGTTCGATGAACAGGTCAAATGTGTGGTTTAGTACGTCGCTGGCGCGCGCGTGGGAGCGGTCAACTTTATTGATGACCACAATGATCCGCAGCCCTAGCGCCAGGGCTTTACGCAACACGAAGCGCGTCTGGGGCATCGGCCCTTCGACGGCATCAATCAGCAGCAGCGCGCCGTCTACCATCGTCAGCACGCGCTCAACTTCGCCGCCGAAATCGGCATGACCGGGAGTATCCACGATGTTGATTTTGATATTGTTCCAGGTGATCGCGGTGTTTTTTGCCAGGATTGTGATACCGCGTTCGCGTTCAAGCACATTGCTGTCTAAAATGCGCTCGCCAGCGGTGGCAGCAGTGGCAGCGTCACGGAACACCAGGGCTTGCTTGAGCATTCCGTCTACCAGCGTAGTTTTGCCATGATCGACATGGGCAATAATGGCGATGTTGCGGATATCGGATCGCGTTTGGTTCACAGTGTTTCCCTGTTGCTTATTCGTCATTTGCGGGGCCAGCGCGATAGTGAGCGTGGTCCATCCAACTAATGATTGTCGTTGAAAATCATGATATTGTATAGAGGCAGGTGTAATTTTGACGGATTATTATCGTCAATTGGCCGCGCGCGCGCTGGTTTTGCTGCTGGTAACGTATGTGCTGGTGTTTGGCGGCACGTTCAACGGTATGTTGAATATGCCGTTTCCGGTAGTGTCGTTGGTCCTGCTGACGATCCTGGCGGTGGGCTGGTTGGTGATTTTGTGGATTCGCCCGCTTCAGGTTTTGCCCGGTGCGCTGCTGACTCCGGCAATAGCGTTATGGGCGGCGGCATTCATTTTTTCCACGCTGTATAACTCGTCTGGACGGACCTATACCGGGCTGTGGTATGCCGGACTTTATACGGCGGCGTGGTGGGTATTGAGCGATTGTCGGCAGCGGGGACTGCGCGGGCAGTGGATCACCGATGGCGCGCTGTTGGCTTCGGTTCCACTGCTGATTTTTGGACTGGCCCAGGTGATGTCCTGGTTTCCGGTATGGTTGGTATTGGATGGAGTTGAGGTAGCCTTTATCCCACCGCGTCCGTCTGGCAGCCTGGGGAATCCCAATACGTTTGGAGCGGTGTTGGCGCTGCTGCTGCCGTTCGGCATTGTGCGGGCGCGTTGGTCCGAACGATCCCCGGATCGCGTGTTGTGGAGTCTGTGGGTGTTGGCCGCGTTGGGAATGCTGTATCTGACGTATTCACGCGGCGCGTGGTTGGCTGCCGGAGTCGCCCTGGTGACGCTCAGCGGGCTGGCGTTGCATCGCTGGAATCTGGTCAACTTCGCTGCGTGGCGCGCGTGGTGGAGACGACTGCCTCACCGTATACGGTTCGGAATCGGGGCGGGGGGATTGGTGGTGCTGGTGCTTGGCGTTGCATTGGTATTGGCTGCGTTGCGCGCATTTGATACGCCGCGCCGAGATACTGGCGAACGCATCCGGTTTTACGAAACGGCTGTGCGTGATTTCCGCGATCAGCCATTAACCGGAACCGGCCCATTTACGTTCGGTCTGAGCCTGCTCGAAGAATTTTCCGTCCCGCCCGATCATCCTCATGCTCACGCGCATAATCTGGTCCTTAATGTCGCGGCGGAAATGGGACTGCCGGGCCTGATCGCGCTGGCGGCAACCGTGATGCTGATCGCACGGCATGGTTGGCGCGCGTTGGCCCGCGCGCGGGATGTGCGTGAATGGGCATATACGGCGGCGTGTGGCGCGGCGTTGGTGGCGATAGGCGCGCATAGCTTGATCGATATGCCGCTGATGACTCCGGCGGTGATGCTGCTGGTATTGGGCATTCTGCCGGTAGGGGCGTATAACCATACGCCCCCACAAAACCCATTTGTCAGCGGTATCTTATACCGGCTTGCAGCACTGGCATTATGGGGATCGGTGCTTGTCGTGGGATGGTGGTCGGTGAGCATATACGCGGATTACGTGCGCGGCGAGCGGCTGTTAGTAGATGGCGAATACCGGGCAGGTGCGGACGTGCTGCGTGAGGTGGCCGCTGCACAACCCGATATTGCGCTGTATCACGCTCAATATGGCTATGCGTGCGGATTGGCGGTGTATGCCGGTGATGAAACCCTGTTGCAGCCGGGAATCGCCGCGTACCGGCGCGCGCTGGACCGTGAAGCGCCTCACGCGGTCTGGTGGACCAATCTCGCCGCGTTGTACTGGCAGGCGAACGAATACGATCATGCGATCAGCGCCATGTTGCAAGCGGTGGATTATGCGCCGGATGATCCCGATTTGTGGCTTAACCTGGGCGTGTATTACGAGGAATCGGGTCAGAATACGCAGGCGCAGGAAGTGTATCGCCGGGTATTGGCGCTGGATGTGCGGTGGGGACATGCGTCGTTCTGGACCTTAACCCCACTGCGGCGCGAACTTCTGGCCACCAATCCACCGCTGCCCACGCCATCTATGCGTGCTGAACGTTTATGGCAGGCCGGGCAGCGTGACGCGGCGCTGGACATTCTCCAACGCGAAATCGACCGCGATCCCACGCAGCCGGACCCGTATACGGACATCGCGCGCCTGTACCTGTTAGCCGGGGAATTGGATCGCGCCGGGGATTACCTGGAGGCGGCGCGGTTGCTGATTCATACTGATTTGGGGCGAGCGTGGTTATATGCTGTTGAAGCTGAACTCGCGCTGGCAAAGGGGGATCATGAGATGTGGGCCGCACGCCGCGAGTCGGCGCGGGATTTGGTGCTGCCGGATAAGACCGGGCGCACGTTGTATTACGGGCGCGAGGTTGCGTATTTCCAGTTTTTGCGTGTGCGGGTGCGCGGATCGCTGCTGCCACAGGTCAACGCACTAGGACCTGATCCCATCCTGGCTGATCTGCTGTTCAGCCGCGAGTAACTGTTCCGGCGTGTTGATGTTCTGGAAGGATCGCCCTTCAGGGTCGAAGCGCATATATTCGACTGGTTCCAGGTGACGCACGCGCACATCATCATGGAAACCGATCACTTTGAGCCGGTCCGCGTCGAGTCGCGCGCGAATCGGCTGTAGACAGGCCCGGCTGTAGATCGCGTGCAGTCCTTGCGGGTGATCATTGACGACCGGCACGATCACGTCATACGGCCCGCCGTTTTCGTCCCGCAGATCGATCATGTAATGCAGCAGGGTCGGATTGAGAAACGGCATATCACAGGCGACGGTCAGGATATAGTCGCTCTGGCTGTGGTAAATGGCCGAATAGATGCCGCCCAACGCGCCTTTACCGGGTAATACATCCCTGAACGCTGGCAGACTGAACCCGGCATATTTGTCGGGATGGTTGGTGCATAGAATCGTTTCGTCCTGGCCCAGACTGGCGATATGCGCCAGAATGTGCGCGATCATGGGTTTGCCGTCCAGCAGCACAAACGCTTTATCCTGGCCCATCCGGGAACTTTGCCCTCCGGCGATGATGGCAACAGTGAGAGTTGGCATGTGATTTTCTCCTGAGTGTTTACCAGAATATAGCACTTGTGCCTGGACGGTGGCAGATGCGGCGCGCTATAATCTGCGTGAATAAGAGTAACCGAGATGGAGCGTATGCGTGGCTGATATCATCAAAACGGACGACATTCAGATAGCCGAGCGTCCGAAGCGCCGCCCGGAATGGATCAAGGTGCGCGCGCCCAGCGGCGAGACGTATGAAATGGTGCGCGGGTTAATGCGTGGCAAGCAGCTTCACACCGTCTGTGAAGAGGCGATGTGTCCCAATATTGGCGAGTGTTGGGGTAGTGGGACGGCCACGTTTTTGATGCTGGGCGATGTATGCACCCGGTCATGCCGGTTTTGCGACATCGCAACCGGGCGTCCGGCTCCGCTGGACTGGCAGGAGCCGAATCGCGTCGCGGAGTCGGTCCGGTCGATGAATCTGCGCCATGTGGTGATTACGAGTGTGAACCGGGATGAGCGCAAGGACGGCGGCGCGCCGATTTTCGCCATGGTGATCGAACGTATCCGGCAGGTGCAGCCGGGGTGCAGCATCGAGGTGCTGATCCCTGATTTTAAGGGACGTCCCGAAGCGCTCAAGATCGTGATGGATGCGCAGCCGGAAATCCTGAATCACAACGTCGAGACGGTGCCGCGCCTGTTCCGGCAGGTGCAGCCCCAGGATCATTATGAGTGGGCCGAGGCTACGCTGCGTAACGCGAAGGCGATGGATCCGTTGGTATTGACCAAGAGCGGCATTATGGTTGGTCTGGGCGAAACGTTCGACGAAGTGGTCACGGTGATGGAAGACCTCGCACAGTGGGGCGTCAATATTCTCACCATCGGGCAGTATTTGCAGCCGAGCAAAAAGCATATGCCCATCGACCGTTATTACACGCCGGACGAATTTGAGGAATTCAAGCGGATCGGCCTGGAATTGGGATTCAAGTGGATCGAGTCAGGACCGCTGGTGCGCAGCAGTTACCACGCGGAGCAGCAGGTCCGCCAGCTTTCCCAACTGAACCATTTTCGTCTGCGTGAGCAGGGTTAGGGTCTTGTGCCCTGAAAAAGAAAACGCCGGGGACCTGTCTCCGGCGTTTTTTCGTTGCTGGAGTATGCGAATTTACGACTCGATGATTTTATCATCGATGAGCTGCTGCTGCACGCGCTGACCGCGTGGATCAAAGGCAAAGAAGGGCGCGTGAAGCTGGAATTCCATGTCTTGCATGGCGCGTCCGGCCCGGTTTTTCTCGATGGTGAAGACCACCCAATCCCGGTATTGGCGGGCCTGGTATGGGTTGAACGCGACATGTTCTTTTGACAGAATGTGATATTTGTTGTTCATGATCACGGCGATATCGCACTCGTAGTCCAGCGCCGAAGACCCGCGCAGGTGGAACAAATGCAGGCGGTTGGCTTTTAACCCTTCGCGGTCGGCGGCGACGATGGCCCAGACCGGCACGCCCAATGCCAGCGCGATGTCTTTCAGGCCCTCGACCACAATCGTGACTTTTTCGCCTTCGTCGGTGGCGCGTTCGGGGTGGATGGCGACTTTTTGCAGGTAGTCCACGAAGACCGTGACGTTGCCGCCAGTTGCGTCACACAGTCGGGCGGTCATTTCTCGGATGGAACGCAGTGTTGTGACTGCCGGACTCGCTTTCACCAGGATGAGCCGGTCGGCGTAGCGGTTCATGCGGGCCAACGCCATTGACGTTCTGGCGTTTTCGCGCAGAATGCCTTGCAGCGATCCACCGCTGTCGCCGCCGCGCAGCGTGCTTTTGGCGCGTTCGGCGATGATCACGTCGTACAGGTCTTTGAGTCGGATACCGCCCTTCGCGTCAATTTCTGGCGGGTTGACGCTTTCCAGGCAGAGCAGGCGGTTCATGAGGTGGGTTTCAGTGTGTTCGTAGGACAGGTAGAAAGCAAACTGTCCGCCGCGCATGGCGACGTTTCGGGCGATTTGCAGGGTGGCGATGGTCTTGCCGATTCCCTGCGCGCCGCCCAGGAGGATCAATTCAGTTTTGCGCAGTCCGCCCCCGATCATGCCGTCCAGTGGATCAAACCCGGTGGGCAAAGGAACGTATTCGGTCAGGTCGCCGCGTACCACCATGTCATTGGCTTCACCCATCACTTGCGCCAGCGTGCGGGGCATGTGGGCTGCATTGCGGTTGGTGCGCTTATGCGATACTTGCCGCCGGGGTTCGCTGTATTGGGCGTCATCATGGGTATAATTTTGCGGCGTGACGTCAGGCGTTTGCGAACTCGATGCGGGTTTGTCTGCCATGTCATCGTGGAAACGTCGTGTTGCCATAACTTTATACGTTCCTTTGTGTATTGTGTTTCTATGATTCTACAGGTGTCATGAAATCTGTGCAATAAGCGTTCGTTTGATTAGGGCGATCTTCTGGTTAGTTCCTGGTATATTTGCGATGAGGAGTTGGTCTTGTGCTATACTTCTACGTGATTGATTTGTAAAGGTACGGTTGGAATCATGACAGCTATCTCAGATGTTCAATCCGAAACACAGCCCGCTGTAAATCTGCGCGCTCCTGAGCTTTACATTAACCGTGAGCTTGGCATGTTGGAGTTCAATTACCGGGTGCTGGAAGAAGCGCTTGATCCGAAACTGCCCCTCTTGGAGCGGGTGAAATTTTTAGCGATCTTTGCTAATAATCTGGACGAATTCTTTATGATCCGTGTTTCCGGGCTGCGCGAACAGGTGGCCGCCGGGGTGGTAGAGACGCCTGCCGACGGGTTGACGCCTGCCCAGCAGTTATCCGCGATTCGCAAACGCCTGATCCCGATGTTTGAGGCGCAGTACCGCTGTTTGCGCGATGATGTGCTGCCCAAATTGCAGGAGCACAATATTTTTCTGGTCACGTATGACGAATTGACCGAGGATCGCAAAGAGGCGCTGCAACTGTACTTCGAGAGCGAAATTTTCCCGGTATTGACGCCACTGGCGGTTGATCCGGGTCGTCCGTTCCCGCACATCTCGAATTTGAGTCTGAATCTGGCTGTGCTGCTGCAAGATGAGGCGGAGCACCAACGTTTTGCGCGCGTCAAAGTGCCGCAAACACTGCCCCGTATCATCCCGGTACATGAGATTGCCAGCAAGTATTTAGGGAAGCGTGTTGGCAAGCGCCAGTTATTTGTTTTGTTGGAAGACATTATCGCGGCCAATCTCGAAACGCTCTTTCCGGGAATGCGCATTCTGGAATCACATCCGTTCCGTGTCACGCGCAATGCCGATATGGAGATTGAAGAGGACGAAGCCTCGGATTTGCTGGAAACCATCGAAGCCGGGGTGCGCCAGCGCCGGTTTGGTCGCGTGGTGCGCCTGGAAGTGCGCACCGATATTCCTCAATTTTTGCTTGATATGCTGAAAGAGTATCTGAACGTCGAGCGGTCGGATATCTATCATTTGCACGGCAGCCCATTGGGGATGAGCCAGCTATTTGAACTGGCCTCGATTGACGTGCCTGAACTCAAGTTTGCGCCGTATATGCCGCAGCGGTTGCCCATGTTTGATCATGAGGACGACTTGTTCTCCCTCATTCGCAAGCAGGATATTTTGCTGTATCACCCTTATGATTCATTCACGCCGGTTGTGCAGTTTTTCCGGGCCGCTGCCCACGATCCGAAGGTGCTGGCGATCAAAACGACGTTATACCGGGTGGGAAATAATTCACCGATTGTTAATGCGCTGCTCGAAGCTCAGGAAAACGGCAAACAGGTCGCGGTGCTGGTCGAACTGAAGGCGCGTTTTGACGAGGAGAATAACATCGTGTGGGCGCGCAAATTGGAGGCGCAGGGCGTTCATGTGGTGTATGGATTGTTAGGCTTGAAAACGCATTGCAAGGTGGCATTGGTTGTGAGGCGCGAGGATGACGGACTGCGGCGCTATATTCACCTGAGCACCGGCAATTACAACGCCACAACTGCGCGCATTTACAGCGATGTCGGTTTATTGACCTGCCGCAACGATCTTGGCGCGGATGCCAGTGAGTTATTCAACCGTCTGACCGGGTACGCGCCGAATGCGACTTATCATAAGCTGCTGGTTGCGCCGGAATACTTGCGGGAACGCTTTGACCAGTTAATTCGGCGTGAGATCGATCATGCGCGTGAGGGACGTCCTACCCACATCATTTTTAAAATGAATGCGCTGGTTGACGCAAAAATTATCCGGCGTTTGTACGAAGCGTCGATGGCGGGCGTTAAAATTGACCTGTTGGTACGTGGCATTTGTTGCTTGCGCCCTGGCCTTGAGGGGATCAGCGAAAATATCCGCGTGACGAGCGTGGTCGGTCGGTTCCTTGAACACCCGCGCATCTATTATTTTGCCAACGGCGGCCAGTCCGAAGTGTATATGGGGAGCGCGGACTTGATGCCGCGCAATCTGGATCGCCGGGTGGAGACGATCTTCCCGGTCGAAGATGAAGCTTTGAAACGCCGCATCATTGACGAGATTCTGGCGATTGAGATGGTGGATAACGTCCAGGCTCGTGAACTGCAATCAGACGGCAGCTATACACGGCTCAAGCCGGGGGATGGTGATACACCGCTTAACAGCCAGTCCTGGTTTATGGAGCAAACGCGCAGTTAGTATATCCAGAGCGTTTGCCCATCCGTGACCATTTCAACCGTGCCGTGCTGATCTGTTCGATAGACCGGCACGGTTTTTATGTCTTCCAGACGTTGGAGCGTTTGATCGGACGGCAGATTCGAGCGGTTGCCCGCCCCGACGATCACGACGGCGGCTTGCGGCGATACGGCCCGGAGAAACGCGGCAGGATTCGCGTCGTCGTCGCCGTGCGAGGGGAGTTCCAGTACCGTGCTGCCCACGTACCAGCCGGCTTTGCTCAGCGCGTCTTCGGCTTTTGTGCTCAGGTCAGGCGTAATCAGGAACGCGGTATCCCCATAACTTACCCGAATGATCATGCCCTCGTCTTCGATTTTGGCGTCGGTGTTTGGTGATGTTTGCGGGTGCAAAATTTCCAGCAGGACGTGATCGCCTGTTTCTAAGCGATATCCCGCTGTGACCGGCAGGACTTCGATATTGTGTTTTTTCCATGCCTGGACCAGCGCTTGGTAGCTGTCACTGTCGGCGACGTGACCGTTGGTCAGCGCTAATTGCACATCGTAACGATCCAGCAGGGCTGGAATCGCGCTGATGGCGGTGGTTTTGGGCTGTGTGACGATCAACAGGTCGAGGTCCCGATCCCAGAAAGGCATTTGATCCCCGACGGCGCTGCGCAGTTGCGTTGGATTGGGACCCCCATCGATCAGAATTTGCGCGCCGTTGGGTGTTTGAATCAGGACGGCGTGACCGTGCCCTACGTCCAAAAACCAGACGTGCAGTTTACCGTCGGGCTGCTGCCATGCCATGAGCCATACCAGGATGGCTACGATCACTCCCACGATAATAACGGTATAGGCCGTGATGCGCTGGCGGAGTAAGCGGAACAGGTCCGCGCGATCTTCGGGATGTTGGATCATCATCAAGGCCAGCACGAGCAGGGCGCTGTAAAATCCCCAGGCATATGAGGACGAGAAGTCCACGTTCACCGATGCCCACTCCACTTTACTGAGCGCGCGCACGACTTCGATGGTGTAGGTCAGCGGAATCCAGACCACCCAGGCCAGCAGTTCGCCCAATGTGGACCAGATCATACCGACCAACACGGCCAGCCAACCG
Source organism: Anaerolineae bacterium (assembly GCA_016934195.1). Taxonomy (GTDB): domain Bacteria; phylum Chloroflexota; class Anaerolineae; order Aggregatilineales; family Aggregatilineaceae; genus JAFGTJ01. The sequence goes on from JAFGTJ010000318.1 coordinate 35,182, forward strand.
ACCGTCATAATGTAGGACTGTACCGGCACGATCAGGATATTTGCCAGCAGCGATATAGCCGACAGCCGCCCGAAGTAGACCAGGATCAGCGGCGTTGTCGTGATCTGGGCGGCGAGACTGACGGCAATTGGTTCACTGAGCCACTGTGTTACCTTTCGCGCGGTATCCTGCGCAAAGACGAGGCGCAGCAGTTTTTCCAGCCAACGGGTGAAAATGTCGCCAAACAGGATCAAACCCGCCGTCGCCGCGATACTGAGTTGGAAACCCACATCCCACAGCGTCAGCGGATTCCACGCGGTCATCAGCCAGATGGCGAACGCCAGCGACGTGAGGCCATACGTTTTACGGCCCAATTGCGAGGCCATCACTGCCAGCCCGCCCATGATCGCGGCACGGACGACCGCCGGGTCAGCCCCCACGAACAGGGTATACACGCCGACCCCGATCATCGTAACCCATCCGGCCCGCCGTTTGCCGAGTCCGGGTTCGAGCAGTTTCATCAGGACCCCGATCACGACGATGATGTTAGCCCCGGAAATGGCGATGACGTGAGAGGTTCCGGTCCGGTTGAAGGCTTCGCGCACGTCATCGGAAATGCTGCTTTCGACGCCGAGCAGGATTCCGCTCAGCAGCGGCGCTTGCGGGCTGGGCAGCAGGCGATCAATGGTCTGTTGGGCGCGTTCTTTGAGTTTGTACATCGCCGCATACCAGGGTTGGCCCTGGTCGTGTTCCAGGATGTCCACCTGGGCGTTAGGGATCATGGCGTGGATGCCGCGCCGGGCGAGATAATCCCGGTACGAAAAATCATCGAATTCCGGTGGCGTGAGCAGTTGGCCGCTGACGCGCACCCGGTCGCCATAACTGTATTCGCCATAGCGCGGCGCTTGAATCAGGATGCGTCCCTGAGCGGGATTGTAAGTGTCACCATCTTGCAGGGATTCGACTTCGATGTGCAGGTTGACGTGTTTATCGCGCACATCGGCGTCCTGAGCGATCAGGCCCGTCAGCGTGACGTAGCCGGAGTCCGTGTAGTGTTGGATGTGGTTCGCCGGGAGCGGGCGGGTGGCCCAGGCATAGCGTCCTGCGCCCAACATGAACAAGGCGGCACATAACAGTCCCAGACGGTGGGAGCGGCGGCGGCGAACCACGTAAGCTAAAACAAAACTGCCCGCTGCCAACGCCAGCCATACCCCGGTCGGTGATTCGCGGGGAGCAAAAAAGATTCCGGCGGCCCAGGCAGCAACCAGGTAAAGAAGTGTCATCGTTTCAATGTCTGGTAGAAACTATCAATAGCTTGTTCGAGCGTGAGATCACTGGTATCGAGATACACCGCGTCCGGCGTGCGGAGCAGGGGAGCCACGTCGCGCTGGCTGTCTGTTTCGTCGCGTTTGCGCAGCCCTTCGCGGATTTCGTCCAGATCGGCGGGTTCGCCATTTTTTAAGCGCTGCTGGTAGCGCCGTTCGGCGCGTTGGTCCAGGCTGGCGTCAATGTAGATTTTGATATCGGCGTCCGGCAGGACAACGGTAGCGATATCACGTCCGGCCATGATCACGTTGCCGCGCGCGGCGATGGAGCGTTGAGCGTCCAGCAGCGCGGCGCGCACGCCGGGATTGGCGGCGACGGCGGATACATTAGCGTCCACCTGGGGCGCGTGAATGTCCAGGGTGATGTCGCGCCCATCGGCCAGCAGCGTATACTGGCGTCCGTCGGCGGCGAGATCGGGCGTCATGTCGAGCTGCGCGCGCCGCGCCAATGTTGTAACGGCCTCGGCGTTGTGTACGTCAATATTTTCTTCCAGGGCCAACAGCGTCACGGCGCGATAAAATGCGCCCGTATCCACAAACAAATACCCGATCCGTTTGGCGACGGCGAAGGATACCGCGCTTTTACCCGATCCGGCGGGACCATCGACTGCAATAGTGCTTGGTAATAACAAGATGCACTCCATAACGATGTGTGATGCACAAAACTTTCCCAACTATACCATCGCTGCGCTTGCGATGCACTACCCCGTGCCGTAAAATCACTGGCAGATATCGAGTCGGAGGTGTGGGTATGGTCAAGAAGCATAAATGGGTTGTGTGGGTAATTGGTGTCTGCGTGCTGGCGGCGGGCGTGATTCCGGTCCAGGCATCACCTGTTCGGCAGCAAGACCCGACTCAGTTGGTGTATGGGCAGACGGTCGATGGCAAACTGGACGCCGCAACGCCCAGCCAGTTTTACGTGTTTGAGGCCGCTACCGGCGATGTGGTCACGATTACGATGGTTGCCACTGCCGGGGAACTGGACCCGTTCCTGGTGCTGAATGATACCGACCAGAATTCGCTCACGACCGATGACAACAGCGGCGGCGGCGTGAATGCGCGCCTGACATTCACTATTCCGGCTCCTGGTCGTTACGTGATCCGGGCGACTCATGCGGGTGGTGTCGTGTCGCAAGGCGGCGGCTCGTTTAGCCTGAACCTGACCGCCGCCGTCGGTGATTTTACGTCTACCACCCCGCCAGCAGGGGATTTGCCCCAGGCCCAGGGCGATAGCACGCGCTTTGTTCCCGTGACTCCCGGCTCGACGGTGCGCGATACGGTAGACCGGCAGGTGGCGCTGCGGTTTTACTGGTTTGAGGCAGACGCGGGTGATCAGGTGGCCGTGATCCCGGAGCAGTTGGCGGATTTCCAACCGCTGCTGGCCCTCTATGACGCGGATTTTCAGGAAGTGGCGCGGGCAGAAGCCGGGACCGGCTTACGCGCGCGGTTAGAGGTGGAAGGTATATTTTTCCTGGTCGTGGCGCTGCCCGATCCCGGCAGCGCGGGGGGCAGTTATGGTTTGTTGTTTGACGTGAGCGGCAACCCGGCGCGCCAGGGCAATTTTATCGATATGAGTTACGGGCAAAGCCAGCGCGGGAATATTGACGATTCGCTCTCAGCGGTGACGTACCGTTTTCAGGGATCGGCAGACGATGAAGTCACGATTGCCATGAATCGCGCCGGGGGTGATCTGAACAGTTACCTTTATCTGTTGGATGGTGAAGGTCAGTTATTGTTTGAGGACAACGACAGCGGCGGCGATAACGGTAACGCGCGTTTGGTCTATATGCTTCCGGCGGATGGTGACTATCTCATCGTGGCGACGCGCCTGGGGCAGGCGCAGGGCACGACCAGCGGCAGTTATCTTCTAGAATTACAATCCGATGCGGTGCCGCCGTCTCCAGTTGAAGAAACCGGGGAACCGGAAGAACCCACGCTGCCGACTGCTTATAGTGACTTTCCTATGCTGGCCTACGGCGAAACGGTCGAGGGTCAGTTGTCGAATGCGCGCTACGTGGACTTTTACGTGTTTTTCGGGATACAGGGTGACCCGATTACGGTGGAGATGGTCAGCGGGAGCAGTACCTCCGTTGGCGATCTCGATCCGCTGCTGATTTTGTTGGATAATAACCGGATTCCCTTGATTGAAAATGACGATATTGAGGACGGCGTGCAGCGCGATTCTCGGATCGAATTCACACTGCCTTATACGGGCTACTACGCAGTGGTCGCCACGCGCTTTGAACAGGCCGACGGCACAACTGCCGGACCTTATACCCTGATGTTGAGTGGACCGGGTAGCGCAGCACCGGCAGGACAGCCCGCATCTGAACCGGCGCTGATCCGTAAATTGGACCCGATTCCGCTGGAGTCGGGTGTGCCTGCTCAGGATGTGTTTGACGGCGGGGCCGATCTGTACACCTTCACGGCGTCCGCCGGAACGCTGATCGACGTGGCGGTGACGACCGATCCCGGCCTGGACTCGGTGTTGATCCTGGCCGATGCCGGTTTGACGGAGATTGTGTCCAGCGGGACCGGCGCGTTGACCGGCATTACGGCCCCTGAAACCGGGCGCTACCTGATCGTGCTTGCGCCTCGGTTCGGTCCCTCTAATGTGACCGGCGGCGGGTACATCCTGGCCTTGACTCAGACTGGCGGTGATGATGCGGCGGTGACACAGCCAACCGGCCCGTTTGCGCTGGTATATGGTGATACGGTCACGGGCGTGATTGATGATGATATGCCCAGCCAGACCTATACGTTTTCCGGCGTGGCGGGCGATACGGTCCGCATCACAATGGAAGCGATGCCCGGTTCGCCGTTGGATTGCTACCTGGAATTGCAGGATGCAACCGGCGCGGTGGTGGATGCCAATGACGACATTGATCCTGGCGTGATTCGTGATTCGGAGATCGTGACCGAACTTCCGGCGAATGGGGATTATGTGATCGTTGCTTCGCGTTACGTGGGACCGGATGCGGACGCCACCAGTGGTAGTTACGAGTTGCGTTTCGCCCAGGTGACTGAAGCGGATTTAACGGCGGATGGTGTCAGTTCGGATGTGGTTCCCCTGGTATATGGTCGAACCGAAGTGGGCGAAATCACGGACGATCAGTATCTGGTATTCTATGTATTTGAAGGTACGGCGGGGGATACGATTACGGTTGAAATCAACACGTTGTCTGGCAACCTGGATTCGGTGCTGCATCTCTATCGTTCGGCAGGGAGTGGATGGGCCGAAATTGCCAGCAACGACGACAGTCCGCGTGGGGGCACCTACGAGGCGCTGCTGGATCGCGTGGTGCTGCCCCAGACGGGTAAATATCTGATTGCGGTCAGCCGCTATGGTCTGGATCGTGAGAATACGTTTGGCACGTTTACCGTGACTCTGACACGCGAATAATTGACAATCACTGATGGAAATGGCGATGAAGTGGCTTCGGGCGCTGTGGGTGATCGCTCTCGTAGCGGGCAGTATCGCTGTGCGAGGATCGTCTGCCGTTGCCGGTCCTGCTCGCCAGGGCGGGACTCCGCTGGTATTTGGCGAAGCCGTGACCGGAACTCTGAACGAGAATATGTTCCGGCAGGTGTATGTCTTTAGCGGACAAGCCGACGATATCATCACCGTGAGCATGGAACGGATCGAGGGCGA
>JAFGTJ010000319.1 GCA_016934195.1 Anaerolineae bacterium
CGAGCGGGTGTCAGGTGTCGGGCAGACTGGGCAGGCATAGGCGCTCCATCAGGCGCGTTACGGACATCGCGCGCCCGGACTATTTTATTTTCCAAACCGGGCGGTTTTGCCCCGGTTATTTTCCAAGCATAACACCGCTTAAATGCAGCTACAAACGTGCCGGGAACAGGGTTTGAAAATGCAAAAGTCGGCTGGTGCTGAACCCTCGAATTGGATACACTTGAGGAACCATTAGGAGTTTCCGAAAACCGTATGAAATGCGGTATAACCGCGTTGATCTATAGACTATGTTTATGAATCTGCGTTACTATGGTAGGGTAGAGATGCTTTCTATCGTATTGTGATGCGGGGGTGCCGCTGTGCCAAGTTCAACCACGCTTTTAGCTACCGGGCTGACGATTGCCTACGGTTTGATGCTGCTGACTGTGTTGGTGCGGGAGCGCCAGCAGCAGCCGAATACCGGGGCGCGGCGTTGGCTCATGCTCACGCTGCTGGTCGCGCTGGCAGGTACCGCCGTCGCCATGCTCCCCAGTGACGCGCACACCGAGGCGCGTTACGAAAGTTTCTTCGTCGGCGACCTCACCCAACCCGCGCTGGTCATCATCGCTGCCAATCTGGTGATCGCCTGTTTCGGCGCGCTGATCCTGCGCTACCTGGGATCGCGGCTGGCGCTGCTCTGGACGGTGCTCGGCCTGGGTTGGTGGGCGGCGCAGGCTGCGACCAGCTTCACGACGGCGGACACCGGGATCGGGCAGGCGCGCTGGCTCGCCAACATTTACGATCCGCTGGAAATGCCCAACGTGCTGGCCTTCGGCGGCTGGCTGGTGATCGGGGTGGTGCTGCTGCTGGTCGCGCTGTACGCCTTTTACCGCGCCCGCCTGTCCGAGATCGCCAATCAAGCCCTGTTCGGCGTGATCCTCGTGCCGCTGGTGGTGGGTGGCGCGGCGTTGGGCGGCAGCGGCGAGGCCCTGATCAAAGAACTGGGGTGGGCGATTCAGGCAATTGGGTTGGTCGGCGCGGTCTACGGCGTGACGGCTTACCGGGTGTTCGACATCCGGCGGACGCTGCGCCACGCCACCGCGACCGCCGTGCTGACGGTGGTCACAGCCCTGGCGATCTTCCTGGCCCTGATCCTGGCGCAGCAGTTGGACGCCGATACCGGCGGCCTGTACGTGATTTTGGGCGCGCTGGCGTTCGGCGTGGCGGTGGCCTATACCCCGTTCCGCAAGCTGATCGAGACGTTCATGGGCGGGCTGGTCGGCACCGCGCAGGAGAGCAGTTCGCAACTGCTGCGCAAATTCAGTGAAGACATTACCGGCGTGGTGGAACTCGACGCGCTGGTGGATGTGACCATGCGCACTCTGCGCGAAGCGCTGCGCGTGCGGCGCGGCGGTTTGATCCTGGTCAACCGGGCCAAAGAAAACGGCCTGAGCCTGTTCCCGGTCAGCCGGGGCATGGGCGAAATTCCCGACATCAAGGGCCAGATGACCCAGGATGGCCCGATCTACGAGCAGTTATTCACGCGGCGGGCGGCGCTGCTGCAATACGACCTGGATTTCGGGCGCGAATATGCCGAAGCCGCCCCGGATTTGCGCGGGTTCTTCAAGCAGATGCGCATGAGCGCTTACGCCCCGGTGGTGGTGCAGGGCGAATTGATCGGCATCCTGTGCTGCGGCGCGAAGGCATCCGACGATCCCTTCACCGAACCGGACCTCGAACTGCTGATCACGATTGCGAATCAGGCCGGGGTCGCGCTGCGGAACGCCCGCCTTGTTACCGATCTGCGCCGCCGCGAAGGGGAACAGGCCGATCTCAACCGCGAACTGCAAGCGGCCAAAGAGCAGGTCGAAAAACTGGACGATGTGAAGACCGATTTTATTACCATCGCCAGCCACGAACTGCGCACACCGTTGGCCCAGATTCGCGGCTACACCGACATCATGGAAGCCATGAACGAGCAAGGAATGCTCGATCAGGACCAGATCGGCGGCATGACGGCCAATCTGCGCAAAGCCGCCGACCGCCTGGAAGGGTTGATCACGGCCATGCTGGACGTCAGCCAGTTGGACGTGGACGCGATGGACCTGCGGTTCGCGCAAACCAGCGTCGAGAACGTCATGCGCATGGCAATCGAGCCGCTGACCGAAGCGATCAAAAACCGGAAACTGATGTTGTCGGCGCGCGGGCTGCGCGATCTGCCGCCGATTGAGGCGGATATGCAGCGATTGGTGCAGGCGTTCCGTAACGTGGTGCTGAACGCGATCAAGTTCACGCCGGACGGTGGGCGAATCGATATCAGCGGCAGGATGCAGGATGAACACGTCCTGGTCATCATCAAGGACAACGGCATCGGCATCGACCCGGCCAATCACGAGCTGGTATTCGAGAAATTTTTCCGCGCCCACGATCCGAGCCTGCATTCGACCGGCGACACGAAGTTCATGGGCGCGGGGCCAGGGCTGGGCCTGACGATTGCGCGCGGTGTGGTGGACGCGCACGGCGGGCGTATCTGGGTCGAGAGCGAGCGCCACGATCCCGAAAATTTCCCCGGCAGCACGTTTTACATCCTGCTGCCGCTCAGCAAGGTGGACGAAGAGAAGCGCGTGCTGCCCTTCGACTCGACGGTGAGCCTCAGCGCCCGGCAGGTCCAGGCCGCGCTGGAAGCCGAATCCCGCACCCGCAGCAAATCCGGCAACGGGGGCAACGGGGGCGCTCAGGAACCCCAGGAGGCCGAATCCGCCGCGCAGCAAACGATGGTTCGTCCCCCGGAGGGTTTGCGGTAGCCTCTTACCCCCGGTGAAATACCATCCAGGCGCGGGATGAGCCTTCCGGTTCGCCCGCGCTCGTGATTCCAGGGGCGGGGCAATTCTGCTACAATGGGACACAGATGAACGCAGATGAACACAGATGAACACAGATAGAAAATCAAAAAAATCTGCGTGTATCTGTGTTTATCTGCGTCCTAAACATAATCTTCCCCCGCCCGAAGGATCGCCCGTGACCGTGACACCCACACCGACTCCCATGCCCCCAACCGACTCCCGTGAAACGCGCCGGACCACGCGCCGGAGACGCCTCCGCGCCGCGATCCCCGTAGTGGCCGCGCTCCTGGCCCTGGGCGCGGTGGTGTTGATGATCCTCAGCGCGTATTTTTTCCGCCCAACGCCAACCGCGCTGGATCATTACCGCCCCACCAAAGGCCCCAAATCCGATTACAACATCGCCGCGATTGGGTGTTTGCTCGGCGGGGCGCTGCTGTTGGTGATCGCGCTGGTCCTGGCGCGGCGATCCCCGCCGTTTGCGCGCGCTGCCCGTCCGCGACTCGCGCCGCTGCGCCCGCGCTGGATCGTGCTGCTGCTGGTGCCGGGAATCCTGATGCTGTGCGCCGTCGCAGAAGCCAATGGCGCGGTGGCCGGAATCGACGCGCTGGCCGGGATGCGTCCCGCCGTGCAGTTGGTCCTGCTGGTGAGCGGGATCGGATTGGTGGCGGTGGCGTTGGGGGGGATTAGCCCCTATCCCCCCGGCCCCCTTTCCCCGCAAGCGGAGAAAGGGGGAGCAAGGCGCGCGGTCAAGGTTCCTTTACACAACGTGGAGAGGGGAAGTCAATCGCACAGCCAGCTCCCCTCTCCGCTTGCGGGGAGGGAATACAGGGGAGGGGCTAACCGCCGGGCGGAGATTGCCCTAATCCTTCTCCTAACCGTACTGGCGCTGACCGTGCGGTTCTGGGAACTGGGCGACCGGGTGCGCGTTATGGTGGACGAGGGACATTTCGCGCTCGGCATCACGTATTTCTGGGAATTCCCCGATGCCAAACTGCTCGAACCCATGCCGACGGCGGCGTCCTTTCCGTTCATTTTTTCCTACGGACAGGCCGGACTGGTCGCGGTGTTCGGGCGGAATTTTTTAGGGCTGCGCGCCCTGAGCGCGATTTTGGGCGCGCTGACGGTCCCGGCGCTGTACGGACTGGCCCGCGCCCTGTATGACCGGACAACCGCGATCATGGCCGCGCTGATTCTGCTGACGTTTCCGCCGCACCTGCATTACAGCCGCCTCGGACTGAACAACATCGCGGACCCGCTGTTCGGCACATTGGCGCTGATGTTCCTGGCGCGCGGCCTGCGTACCAACCGCCGGATCGAATACGTGCTCGGCGGCGTGATGCTCGGTTTGACCCAGTATTTCTACGAGGGCGGGCGGCTGCTGTACCCGCCGCTGGCGTTTAGCTGGCTGGTCTTCGGCTGGATCGCATGGCGGCCCCGGCCCGCGCTGCGCGGGATGATCGTGGCGCTGTTGGCCTTCGTGATCGTGGCGATGCCGGTCTACGTTACGCTGATCGGGGTCGATTTTCCGCTGGTGGACCGGCTCGAAAAGACGCAGTTGGACAACGGCGAATACTGGAACCGCGAGCGCGAACCGGATACGCTGGAAACGCGGCTGGCCCACTTCCACCACTCGCTGCTGATGTACGTCCACCACCCGGAAAATACGGTCGTGTACTACTATTTGTACTACGGCGGCACCCACCCGCTGGTGCTGGAATACCTGGTGCCCGCCCTGCTGCTCGGATTCGTGATCGTGTGGTGGCGCTGGCATTGGCCGGGAATGCTGCCGGGGTTGTGGATTCTGGCAACCTCGGCGGGCAATGCGCTGCTGGTCGAAAGCGCGGTGAGCGCCCGCTACGTGGTGGTTTTTCCGGCGCTGGCGCTGCTGATCGCGGTCGGACTGCGTTATACGCTGCCGCTGGTATGGCCGTTCCGCCGTGAGAGGTTCGGGGCGCGGCAAGCAGCGCCCCTACTGCTGATCCTGATCGCGGTTGGGATCGCGGTCGGGCAGGGGTATTTTTACTTCGGCCCGTTCCTGGATCACTTCAATAACGAGGTGCGCGATCACGTCGAGTATGACGTCGAGGACGCCCTGCTGCGCGCCGCCGATTTCCCGCCCGGCACGGTGATCCATATCGTGGGCGAAAAGGTCCTGCCGCAGATGGACGCGCAGCGCTTCCTGAATTTCCTGGCCGATGATTTGCAGGTGCGGGTGTATACGCCCGCTGATATGCGCGCGTCGAACCTGGAGAACATGGCCCGTGACTGCGATCACGTCTTTTTCTTCGCGCCGGACGACGTGCAAACGCTGGCCCATCTCGCGGAGGTCTTCGGACTGCTCCGCCCGGAACGCACGCCCTACGATCTGCCGCCCCATAAGGGCCTGCTGATGGTGCATATTCCGGCCCTGATCTACGCGCCGGGGCCGGAGTCGCCCGACGCGGTGGGGTGAGCCATGCGAATTCCCGGATTGCGGTATAATTACTTTGCACACTACCGTAACAGGGGATTCCGGGTATGACCGTTGCCGAGATCGTCAGGCCGAACCACAAAGCCGTCAAAACCTACTACGCCGAAATGGAACGCTTCGCCGCGCAGGACGTGACGCACGAAATGGCCGTGCGCTCCGCCTTCCAGAATTTGCTGGCCGACGCCGCCCGTAAAAAACAGTGGACGCTCGTGCCGGAACAGACCGTCGGCCTGAACGGGAAAACCGTCCGGCCCGATGGCACGCTGCGCGACCAGTGGCAGCTTCCACACGGTTACTGGGAAGCCAAAGACTCCGCCGACGATCTCGATACCGAAATCCGCCGCAAACGCGACTCCGGCTACCCGTTCAACAACATCCTGTTTGAAGATACCCGCCAGGGCGTGCTGTTCCAGCATCACAGCGAAGTGCTGCGCGCCGACCTGACCGACCCGCACCAACTGGCCGACCTGCTCAATCACTTTTTGGCCTACCGCGAGCCGGTCATCGATGACTTTGAACGCGCCGTTGGCGAATTCCAGGAACAGATTCCCCGGCTGGCCGAGGGACTCAATACCCGCATCAAAACCGCGCACCAGGACAACCCCCGCTTTAAGACCGAATTCGAGGACTTTTTCACGCTCTGCCGCGAAACGCTCAACCCCAACCTGAGCCGTGACGCGGTGGACGAAATGCTGATCCAGCATTTGCTGACCGAACGCCTGATGCGCACCGTTTTTGATATGCCGGAATTCGTGCGCCGCAACGTGATCGCGGGCAAGGTCGAGGACGTGATCGACGCGCTGACCAGCCAGAATTTCAACCGCCACGAATTCCTGGGCAACCTGGACCGCTTCTACGTCGCCATCGAGCGCGCCGCCAAAAATTTGCCCGGTTTCGAGCACAAACAGCGCTTCATCAACACCGTGTACGAGCGCTTTTTCCAGGGCTACTCGATCAAGGTGGCCGATACGCACGGCATCGTGTATACCCCGCAGGAGATCGTCGATTTTATGTGCGCGGCGGTGGTGGAAACGCTGCACACCGAATTCGGCCTGAGCCTGGGCGACGACGGCGTGACCGTGCTCGATCCCTGCACCGGGACCGGCAATTTTATCGTGAACCTGCTGCGCCGCATCGAGCCGCGCCACCTGGAAACCGCCTATAAGGAACAGTTATTCGCCAACGAGGTGATGCTGCTGCCCTACTACATCGCGTCCCTGAACATCGAGCACGAATACCGCGACCGGACCGGGAAATACCAGCCGTTCGAGGGACTGTGCTTCGTGGATACGCTCGACCTGGCGGAAGGGCGGCAGTTACCGCTGTTTGCCGAGAAGAACACCGCCCGCGTGGACCGCGAGAAGCGCGCCCCGATCACGGTCATCATCGGCAACCCGCCCTACAACGTGGGCCAGATCAATGAGAACGACAATAACAAGAACCGGACATATGATGTAGTGGATAAACGTATTCGGAATACCTATGTCAAGTCATCCCAAGCCACTCTGAAAATTAAATATTATGATCCATATATTCGATTTTTCCGGTGGGCAACGGATCGCCTCAATGATCGGGATGGCATAGTTTGTTTTGTCACAAATAATGGTTTTGTTGATGATAATTCACTAGATGGCATTCGACAGCATTTAGAGAGAGAGTTCACACGGATATATCATATTGACTTGCATGGTAACGTCAGGCAGAACCCCGAATTGAGTGGCACGACGCACAATGTATTTGGGATACAGGTGGGTGTTGGGATAACAATTGCAGTTCGAGCGAAGGAACATCAGGAGACGCAAATTTTCTATCATCGTGTTCCTGAGTTTTGGCTAAAAGAAGAAAAGCTAAGATGGTTATCAAATGCTCTTGAAGCGCCATTGAATATTGAGTGGACTCAAATTTCTGCTAACGAAGCTAATACGTGGTTACTACCTGAAAACGAAGATGAATTTTCACATTTTATACCAATTGGGACTAAAGAAGCGAAAGAAGCTCGATCTACGCAGCAAGTAGAGGTTGTTTTTAGGAAATATTCACTAGGCGTTTCAACTAACAGAGATTCGCATGTGTATGATTTCAGCCGAATCCGTTTAGGTGAGCGCATGAATGATTCTGTTGAGGCGTACAACGCTGAAGTTGACAGATTTTCACGTCAGGTTGGACTAAAACGCAGTGACGTTGATGATTTTGTTGACTATGAAAAAATCAAATGGTCTTATATGCTCAAGTCCAAACTATATGGACGACACCACGCTATCTATTCTTCAAATCACATCCGTGAGTGTATTTACAGACCTTTTGCTAGAAGGCAACTTTATTTTGATCCTATGTTTGTAGATGCTCCGGCACTCCAACCACAGTTTTTCCCGCTCTCAGAAAAAGCGGAAGAAAACAGAATGATTGTTGTGAGCGATATTGGATATCGAGCCGAAAACGTCAGCGTGCTTATGGCATCCGGTTTTGTTGATTTGCATTTATGTGCAACCACTGACGGACACCAATGCTTCCCGTTCTACGTGTACGACGAGGACGGCTCCAACCGCCGCGAGAATATCACCGATTGGGCGCTGGCCCGGTTCCGCGCGCACTACGGCGACGAGGCGATCAGCAAATGGGATGTGTTCTACTACGTCTACGGCCTGCTGCACCATCCGACCTACCGGGAGCGCTACGGCGACAACCTCAAGCGCGACCTGCCGCGCCTGCCGTTCGCGCCGGATTTCCGGGCGTTCGCGGAGGCGGGGCGCGCGTTGGCCCGCTGGCATCTGGACTACGAGTCGGTGGAGCCGTACCCGCTGGATTGGGTGTATTCCGAGGGCGTGCCGCTGCATTTCCGTGTGGAGAAAATGCGCCTCAACCGCGACAAAACGCGCCTGACCGTCAACGATTCCCTGGCGCTGGGCGACATTCCGCCGGAGGTGTACCAGTACCGGCTGGGCAACCGCAGCGCGTTGGAGTGGGGGATCGACCAGTACCGCGTCAAGACCGATTCCCGCAGCGGCATCGTGTCCGATCCCAACGATCCGGCCAACGAGCGCTACATCGTGGACTTAGTGGGGCGGGTGGTGCGTATTAGCCTGGAAACGGTGCGGATTGTGGCGGGTTTGCCGGAACTGTTGGCGGACGATCACTCCGCCTGATCCTCTCCACCCAATCCCGCCAGCCGGTCGCGGATCACGCGCTCATAGCCGATACCGGTCGGGCGATACCACCCCGGCGGCTCCATCCCCAACGGTAAATACTGCTGCGCGACCCACCCGCCGGGATAATCGTGCGGGTAGCGGTACTGCCCGCGATCCCCGCCAACGGCTTCTTCCATCGAACGGCGGTAGTTTTCGCCCACCGCGCCGCGAAAACTCTCGGTTTTGTCGCGCAAATAGGGCGGCACGTCGCCGGAACCGTGCTGTTCCAGGTGACTCAGCGCCTTCCAGATCGCGCCCGCGCTGTTGCTCTTAGGCGCGGTGGCGAGGTAAATGCAGGCGTGCGACAGGAAATAATACCCTTCCGGCATCCCGACCCACTCGAACGCCTGCGCCGCCGATGCGACCATTACCAGCGCGTTCGGATCGGCCATGCCGATATCTTCGCTGGCGAGAATGAACATCCGGCGCAGCACAAAACGCGGGTCTTCTCCGGCCATCAGCATTTTTCCCATCCAGTACAGCGCCGCGTCCGCGTCCGAGCCGCGCACGCTCTTGATAAACGCGCTGATGGTGTCGTAATGCTCGTCGCCGCTCTTGTCGTAACGCACCGCCCGCCGCTGGATGCTTTCCTCCGCCACCGGCAGATCGATCAGGATCGCGCCGCCGGGACCGGGCGTGGTCGTTTTGGCGGCGAGTTCCAGCGCATTAAGGGCGCTGCGCGCATCACCCCCGGCGACTCGCGCCAGGTGTTGGGCCGCTTCGTCCGTCAGGCGGATCGGCAGCGCTCCCAAGCCGCGCTCGGTATCGTCCAGCGCCC
>JAFGTJ010000040.1 GCA_016934195.1 Anaerolineae bacterium
CGCAAGCGGAGAAAGGGGGAACATGTCGCGGCGTCAAGTCCCCTCTCCGCTTGCGGGGAGGGGATTTAGGGGAGGGGCTAACTCTCCAACTCCCACACGTCCGCGTGATTACGCACATACTGCCGCGCCGCCGCCTGACTCGCCCGCCATGCCGCGTCCGTCGTGCCGCCCTGGATCGTGATGTACTGCCGCATGGCATCCCGCACCTGTTCCACTGTGAAACGCGGCACGACCGCCGCGATATAGGTGGGCAATCGCGCCAAATCCTCGATATCCAGGTCCCGCGCCTCGAACGCCGCTTCCAGGATCACCGCGCCGCCGTCGGGACGCAGCCGGGTGTGCAGCCGGTGGGCCGGTTGGCGCGAGTCCGGCAGGTGATTCAGCACGGCGCGCAGCCGTACCAGCACGTCGCGCCATTCCTGCCCGGTCAGCGCGGGCGGCTTTTCGATCAACACGTAGCCGTGCCACATCGCCATTACACACCCCCCGCCAGCAGCGCGATCTGGGTGCTGTTCAGCGCCTTCGACCAGATCGCCACATGCGCCATATCGCCCAACCAGTATTGAATGTTGACCACCGGGTTGACACCTACCCGTACATTGCTCACCGAAGACCACCCGGCATAACTCGCCGCCTGACTGGTCAGCGACACCCCGTTGATATAAAAATCGACCGTGCTGCCCGTTTTATCCAGCACCGCCGCGACGTGAATCCACTCCGTCGATCCGCCCGGATCATAGGTCCGTATCCGGTATACCCCGTCGGCCCAGTAGAACGTCATCACGCCCGATGGGGCCAGGTACGCGACCAGATTCGCGGCGCTGCCCGCTTTCAAGCCGGTCATGGAACGCTGCACGCCGTCATACGCGCTGACCCGCACCCACCAGGACACCGTCACGCCGCCCGCCGCGTCCAGCGCATCGCGGAGTCCGGTGCTGTAGATGTCGATCAGGTCGTTCACGCCGTCGAAACCTGCCGCCGTGCAACCGTCCCCGATCCCCGTTTGGCCCCACGTCACACCCGTAACCGTCACGTCGCGGCCATTCCCGGAACTGTCCGCCGCCGTTGTGCCGCTGGTTTCGTTCAGCCGCCAGTACGCTTCCAGAGTCGCCGGGTCCACGTCCAGCACCGTTTCCCAGTAGCCGCCGATCACGAGGTCCGCCGCCGCGCTGGGGTCTTGGAGTTGACCCCGGTGCCAGTAGGTCGCCGTGCCATCGCGCGCCACCCAGAACCGCCCGTACACCGTCCGGCAAATGTCGCGCAGCGCGTCGAGGGCGGTAGTCTGTTCGGGATTCCAGGAGCGCCCGTAGTGGTCCAGTTCGTCCCCATTGTCCGCGTACTCGGTGGCCGGTGGGGTATAGGCCGCGCTGACAACGGCGCTCACCGCCTCATCGACCGCTTTCGTGCCGGCGTGTTCCACGCTGATCTGCTGGCGCTCCAACAGGGCCACGCCGTCCACGCACTCGATCACGCATTCGCGCGCCCCATACGGCCCGGTATCGGGCTGGATCGACTCGATCACGCCGCGAAACAGCGTCCAGACCGTCACGCCGTCGGTGGCCGTGATCCGCACCGCGCGGCGCGGCAGCAGGTCGCCGTATAACGCCCCCGCCGTATACCCAGGGCTGAAACGCCGCGAGCCGTTATCGAGCACCAGCGTACAGCGACCCACCCCGGCGACCGGGTCTTCCGGTTCCGCGAACCCGGCCCAGGTCCGCGCCCGCTTGAGATAGGCCGTTTCGTCGGTGAAGGTGTCATCGGCGTCCCAGTCGATGCCAATGGTGAAGCTTGTGGTCATAGCGACTCCTTTTTTAGCTATCAGCCGTCAGTACTCAGTTTTCAGCAAGCGCATAACATCCTGATCGCCTATATATTCCTGTTGCCCCTATCCAGGCGCGCGCCTGGGTATTAAGCCCCTCTCCGCGTGTGGAGCGGGGGCCAGGGGTGAGGGGCTTTGATGACAAACCGCCCGCGCGCGTCCCGTATAACCCAATCAGAACCCGCACTCACCCGAAAGGATCGCACCCATGTTGAAACGTCTTACCCTGACCGCCCTGATCGTGATCACCCTGGTGGCGCTGGCCGCCCCCGCCGCCGCGCAGGGTCCGCAGCCCGAACGAGTCGAAGTGGAAGCCGCCGACGGCTTGATCCTGGTCGGCCATTACTACGCCCCGCCCGCTTCCGAAAACGAGGCCGGATCGCCCGCCGTCCTGCTGATGCATCACGGCGGCGGCCAAAAGGAAGCCTGGATCGACCTCTTTCCGTTTCTGTTCGAAGCCGGGTACAGCGTCCTGACGGTGGACCTCCGCGCGCACGGCGAAACCGGCGGTGACGATGATTGGGTCCTGGCCGAAGACGATACGCAGCGCTGGCTGGCGTGGCTGCGCGACCAGCCCGGCATCGATCCCGACGCGGTGAGCATCGTGGGCGCGAGCCTGGGAGCCGATATCGGGCTGCGCGTCATGGCGGACGATCCGCAGTTGGTCACGCTGGTCGGCCTGTCGGTCCTGCTAGACGCGCTCGGCATCAACACCGAAGAAGCCGTTGTCGCCATCGGAGATCGCCCCCTGTTCCTGGTCTTCGCGCAGCGGGTTGAGGCCGAAGCCCTGACCGCCGTGACGCTGCTGGCCGCCTCGCAGGGCGACGTCCAACTGCGTTTGTACAACACAACCGCCTGCTGCACCTATTTGATCATGATGGAAGACGATCTCGCCCCGGCGATCATTGATTGGTTGGATTTTTACAGCCGATAAGCCATCAGCTTGTAGCGTTCAGCGATCAGCTATTGAGTGCTGTGTGTTTGCTGACCGCTGATGACTGACCGCTGATGGCTGACCGCTGATGACTGACCGCTGATGACTGACGGCTGAACGCTGACGGCTGACGGCTGACGGCTGAAAGCTGAACGCTGACGGCTGAAAGCTGAACGCTGACGGCTCAACTCACCCACAGCGTCCAGGTATGCATGAACGTCGCGCCGTGATAGTCGATACCGCCGTAGCGCACGACTCCGGCCCGCACCGTGCAGCGCAGCGCCGTCAGCAGCGCGCCATCCAGCGTGGGATTCCCGGCCAGCGCTTCGACGTATGTGTCAATAGCGTCGGCCAGCGCCGGGAGCGTCCCCCGCAGCCCCAGCCCTTCCGTGACCGGCGCGAGCAGCAGCACATGCGCGACCCGCACCGTCAGTTCGCCGTCGCCCGCCGTGAAGCCGCTCGGTTCCAGGCCGGGACCTTCCCCGCCCACTTCCGGCAGGATCACCAGCGCCGGAAGCTGCGCGCTGCCCAGGCTGTCGGGCATCTCGTCCAGCGCGTAGGACGTCACGCCGCTGACCGGGATCGCCGTCAGGTTGTCTAATGCGGTTGCCAGTGTCCCCATGTGATCTCCTTCGGGTTAGTGGTTGTTGGTTGTTGGTGATTAGTGATTGGTTGTGAGTTGTGAGTTTTGGGTTTAAAGTCACCCCTCATACTGACTAATTGAACTCCCCCCTAACCCCCTCTCCAGCCAAGCCAGAGAGGGAGAATCAGGCACACGCGACCGGGACTCCCCCTCTCCATTTTGAATGGAGAGGGGGCCGGGGGGTGAGGCCAATCATACGGAGAATTTCGCCCCATGCTGCCCGCCATCCTGACCCGCCGCCTGCAATCGTTCCGCCACGCCTTCGCCGGGATCGCCTACACGCTGCGCACCCAGCCCAATACCCGCCTTCACGCCGCCGCGACCGCCGCCGTCCTGATCCTGGGACTGTGGCTGGACCTCACCCGGATCGACTGGGCGCTGATCGCGGTGGCCGTCGCGTCGGTATGGGCCGCCGAAATCCTCAATACCGCCCTGGAAGCCCTGGTCGATCTCGTCTCGCCGGACCCGCACCCGCTGGCAAAAGTGGCGAAAGACTGCGCCGCTGCTGCCGTCCTGGTGCTGGCGGGACTCGCGGTGGTGATCGGTCTGCTGGTGCTCGGTCCGCCGCTGTGGGACAGCCTCACCCCCTAAATCCCATACGGTTTTGATACGGGTCCGGCACCGGTCTGGGACTTGTAGGGCGGGACCCATGTGTCCCGCCGCTGATGAATTGATGGTCGCCCGGAGGCACACACGGGTGCCTCCCTACAGCGCTAGCCAAATCGTACTGCCCCTAAATCTCCCCCTCCATGACGCCGCGCTATGGAGAGGGGAAATTCGGGAAGGGCGTCAAGTCCCTCTCCGCCAGCGCAGCGCAGGGGGGAGGGATTTAGGGAGGGGCTAACCGGGCGCGGCAAGCAGCGCCCCTACATCCCCACTACCTGCGTACTTCTCCCCCTCTCCGCTTGCGGGGAGGGGGCCAGGGGGAGGGGCTAACCGGGCGCGGCAAGCAGCGCCCCTACGCCACACCCACCCGCACATACGCCGCCAACACCTGTTCCACGTCCGCCGGGAGCGCCGGAGGGACCGCGATCTGGCCGCGCAAACCGCCCGCCATCTGCACGAATCCGGCATCTTTCTGTTTGTAGAGCCACGCCGCCACCCGCCAGCAGACCTGCCGCACGTCCTCCGGCGGCTGGTAGATATCAATGCCGGTATCCTGGACGTGAGCGGCGGCGGTTGTGCCGTTGACGCCGCGCGCCACCGTCAGCGTATTGGTGGCCGCATCAACCGCCAGGACGTGCAAATACTCGCTCTCGATGCGCAGCAGGTGCCCCACTGCGAACCGCGCCCAATAACCCGCCGCGCCCACCGCGTCGGCGTCGTTCACCGTGATCGTGGTGGCGCTGGCGGATAGGGGATTATCCTGCACGCTGTCACCGGAATCGGTCCACGCTTCCGGCCACGCCGGATGAAACCCCCACGTCCCCGCCACCTGGATCGCGTCCACCGGGTCGCCGTCATGCGCAAAAACCGCCTGAGTCCGGTCCAGCAGCACGCCCGACTTGACCGCTTCCCCCGCCGGGCGCAGGTGGTACGCGCCGGAGTCGATAGTATTCCCGTCGCCGTTGGTCAGCGTATCCAGGCTCAGCAAATCCGCGTCCAGCAGCAGCCACGCCGGGTCCTGGTAACTGTAGGCGCGCGTTTCCAGCACCGGGTAAAAGTGCCGCCCGGTATACGTCTCGATCAGCCGTGACGCCGCGCCCAACAGCACCAGCAGCAGGTCATCGTCCCCGGTCTGGGACGCGCTCAGCCCCAGGTAACGCCGGAGTTCGTCCATCGTGGCATACACGTTCATCCCGACATTCATCCTTTTTCGCCTCCTCGTCTCACGATC
>JAFGTJ010000041.1 GCA_016934195.1 Anaerolineae bacterium
CCTGGACCGCTTCGCCGCCGCCAACGCTCACGCCCGTACTGCCCACCGCGACCCCGACTCCGACCGCAACGGCGACTCCCGTCCCGGTGTGTTACATCGGCGTGGCGGGTGATCAGGCGCTCAATATTCGCTACGGGCCGGGCGTGGGGTTCGCCGTCGCGGACCGGTTGATGCCCGGGGAGCGGCGTCCCGCGCTGCTGTACACCGAGTCCGGTTGGATCAACGTGGGCGCGGGGTGGGTGGATGACGAATACGTCGAGCAAACACCCGCCAGCGTGTGCGCCGCCCTGCCACGCATCGCGGCGGGCAATTCGACGGCGGCGCAGCTCTGCACTATCCAGACCACCGCAACCTACAGCGACCTGCGTATGGAACCGGACCCTGCCGCCAACCGCCTGTATCTGGTCGATCAGGGGGTGATGCTCACCGTCTTCCGCGTGGAGCGTGGGGCCGACGGCCAGCGCTGGTATTACGGCGCGACTCAGGACGCCGAGTGGCATTTCGGCTGGATGCCCGCCAATCAGGTCCAGGAACGGATTCCCTGTCCGTCGTCGGGCAGCGAACTACCTCCGCCGCCGCCCACCGCTACCCCGGTGACACCAACCGAGCGACCGGCGTGTTACGCCAGCGTGACCGGCAATGCTTCGCTCAATATCCGCTACGGGCCGGGCGTGGGCTTCGCCGTCGCGGATCGCCTGATGCCCGGTGAACAGCGTCTCGCCATGCTCTACACCGAGTCCGGGTGGGTGTATCTGAACGAGGGATGGGTGGACGACGCCTATATCCAGTTGGAACCCGGTGATGCCTGCGGTGAGGTCCCGCGCATTTCGGCGGGCAGTTCGACGGCGGGCGAGGTCTGCACCATCCAGGCGACCGAAACCTACAGCGATCTGCGCACCGGCCCCGATCCCGCCGCCAACCGGCTGTATCTGGTCGGCGGCGGCACGTATCTGTCTGTGTTCCGCGTGAAAACGGGGGCCGACGGCCAGCGCTGGTATTACGGCGCGACTCAGGACGCGGAATGGCATTTCGGCTGGATGCCCGCCGCCCACGCCGCCGAACAGAGCGCCTGTCCCCCGCCGGAGTAGCGATTTTATGTCATATGATGTGAGTATTCAGCGTTTGGACGAAGCCCAGTTGAATGCGTGGCCCGCTTTGCAGCAGATGGTGTATGACGGCTGGCTGCTGCGTTTTGGGAAGGGCTACACCAAGCGCGCCAACTCGGTTAACCCGCTCTATCCTCCGGTTCAGCGTCCTTTGCTGGACCTGGACACCCGGATCGCGGCGTGCGAGTCGATCTACGCGGCGCGCGACCTGCCGCTGATCTTCCGCATCACGCCGCTGGCCCCGCCCGATCTCGATGATCGATTGGTGGCGCGCGGCTGCCAGAAAATCAGCCCGACGTTGGTGCAAACCCGCGATCTGGGCGAGCCGCTGCCCCCGGTCCCGGCAGGGGACGTGCGTCACGAAGCGTTGAACGCCTGGATCGAGATATTCTGCCGGATCAGCGGCCAGCCGGTCGCGCTTCACCAGACCCACAAAACGATCCTGTCTCTCATCCCGACGCCGTGTTTCCTGGCTGTTCTGGTGGACGGTGATACGGCGGTCGCGTGTGGAGTCGCCGTGCTGGAACGCGATGTCGTGGGTGTGTTCGATCTGGTTACTGCGCCGGAGCACCGGGGCAAGGGTTACGGAACCGCCTTGATCACGCGCCTGCTGGCCTGGGGCCGCGAGCAGGGAGCCGCGCGCGCCTACCTGGGCGTGGAGCAGGACAACGCGCCCGCCCGCCACGTTTACGAGTCCAAACTGGGGTTCGAGACACGGTATACCTACTGGTACCGGCGGGTTTAACCTCTATCTCCTGGTCGATCATCAAGCTCATGGGGAAAACAAATAGACTTCGCACACTCCGTAGGGCGGGACCTATGTGTTCCGCCGCTGATGACGCGCGGACAGTTGCGCGGAGGCACACACGGGTGCCTCCCTACAACGGAACGGTTATGAATTGGTTTCTCCATAATACGTTTTTCGCGTGCAGGGGCTAACCACCCACAAGGAACGCAGCCGGTGAAAGGATTGATCACGGGGGGTAGCCGTCCGACCGTCGAGGCCGGGGCGGACATGCTGCGGCGCGGCGGTGATGCCGTCGATGCGGCGGTGGCGGTGGTCGAACCCGCGATCCGGCTGGCGCGCGAGTGGTATATACTCGCGGCGGGACAGGAGTACCTGATCGGGCTGGTGGGTGAGGCAATCTTATGTTACACACCGGGCAGCGCGGCCATTTTTGCGCCGGACGGTCGCTTATTGCGAGCGGGCGAGCGCTTTCGTAATCCCGCGCTGGCGGATACGTTCGAGCGGTTGGCGGTCGAAGGCTGGGAGTCGCCGTATACCGGGGCGCTGGCGGCGGCGCGGTGGCGGTTGGATTAGTAGGGCAATATCCCTCCGGCCATCACACCTCGACGTCAGCACCGAGCACAGCCAGCGCCTCCTCGACGGTGCTGCGGAACAGGAATCCGTGTTGGCTGCTGGTCAGCCCCAGGCTGATCGCCAGGGCGCGCAGGTAAGGGTTGGCTCCGACCACGACCACGACACACACGCGCGTATCGCACACCAAACGCATTTCCTGCAATGGGGGAAATAACGTGGCGTCCAGGGTGTGCAAATCCGACAGGTCCGCGATGATGCTGTGGCAGCGCTCCGGCGGGAGCTGGTCAAAGAATGGTTCTTCAGCGACACGCAGTTCTTCTAAATCTGCGTGCGTGATATGTCCGCTGAAACGGTAGCATAGGATATAGTCCGAAGCGAGTTGGTGGATATGAATGGGCACAGTGGATAATCCTTACTCAAACTCGTATATACATTGTAGGCGCTGAACGGCGATCCTGCAAGGGTTTTGTTAGGAACAGCTATACAGAGATATCAAAAACGTATAGGAGACTGTCGCCCGCACGACAGATCGTGTTCCCGGCCTACTTGATTATACAGCATAAGGCAGATAATGTTGACAATTATCTGAAGTTTGCATAGGATCAACCTGACGCTAAACACACGGGTTTTTCAACCCCGCCGCATAGTTTCGAGCGTCCGTTGGCCTGCTGTGTTTTTAGTCGTACCAGGAGGACAAAAATGGTCGTTGACCACAACGTTATACGCACCAATCAGGTCTTTACTATCAGCCTGTTAGCGCTGGCCTTCGTGCTGGACGCGCCCGCGCTGGTCGGATTCACCGGGATCGTGATGCTGGTATCGGCGTTGGTCCCGCCGCTGGCGCTGTTCACGCGGGTGTACCGCCACATTCTGCGCCCCGCCGGGATCGTCCAGCCGGACGTGATCCTTGATCACCCGGAGCCGCACCGTTTCGCCCAACTGCTCGGCGGCACGTTCGCCACATTGGGGGCGGTAGCGCTGCTGGCGGGTGCGCCGGTCCTGGGCTGGGCGCCGGTCGGGATGGTGATCGTGCTGGCGAGCCTGAACCTGTTCGTGGGGTGGTGCGCGGGCTGTATGGCGTATTACTGGCTCAACCGGCTCGGCGTACCCGGTTTTGAGCATTCACGGGTGGAGGGAACACGATGATCGAACGATTGCTGATCCTGGCAGTTTTGGCGGCGCTGGTGGCGCTGGCCTATACGGTATTCCGGCGCTGGCAGGTGATGCGGGTGGCTCGATTCGCGCCCGGCGATCCGCTGCTGGCGGCGCGGCGACCTGATACCCCGGCGATCCTGTACTTCACCGCGCCGACTTGCGCCCCTTGCCGGATGCGGCAGCGGCCCGCGTTGGCCCGCCTGCTGGACGAGTGGGGCGACCGCGTGCAGGTGATCGAGGTCAATGCGCTGGACCAGACCGACGCCGCGACCCGGTGGGGCGTGCTCAGCGTGCCGACGACGTTTATCCTGGACCGGCAGGGCCGCCCGCGCCAGGTCAATTACGGCGTGGCGGGAACCGATAAGCTCAAGGGACAGTTGGCGGGGCTGTGACCTATCCCGCCGCCGGGACCGGATCGCCGCCCAACGCCAGCACCGTGATCCCCGTCACCTGCTCGATCTCGTCCATGAAGGCTTCCAGCGCTTTCAGACCGATCTGGGTGCTCTGTTCACGGGGCTTGCCGACCACGATCAGGCTGACTTCTTCCTCCTGCGCGACGACCTGAAGCTGGTCGCGCAGGCTGCCGGTCCGCACGATCACACGGGCGGGCACCCCGGCACGGCGCGCTTCTTCCTGGGCGGTGCGCTGCAAATAGGCCAGCATGTGCTCGATCTGCGCTTCGACGTTGATCACAATCGGGGTAGCGACCTGCCGCAACACGTCGGGGTCGAACACGTACAGGAAGACCACTTCGGCGCGGCGTTCTTTCGCCAGTTCAATCGCGCGGGCGTGGGTGGATTGGCTGTCCCGCCCGCCGCGCGTGGCAACCAGGATCGTGCCGTACACCGAGGGTAGATCACCGCGCCGCCGCGTGATCACGCCCCGGCCCGCGAACCATACCAGCAGACTCGCCGCCAGCAGTGGCGCACTGATCGCGGCCCAGGTGTTGGTCGTGCCCCCGGCGGCGTTGATGATCTCGTAGAGGATGTAGCCCAGGTAAGACAGGAGCAGGTACGCGCCCACCACCCGGTTGATCGTCCGCGCCCAGCCCAACCACGCGAAATCCAGCAGCAGCAGCGCCAGCAGGGTCAGATTCACCACGTCCATAAACGTAAAACCGAGAATGGCGCTTTCCTCGATCACCAGCGGCGTGATCAGCGCGGGCAAACCGAGTCCGAACAGTAAATTAAACAGGTTGCTGCCGAACGCCATCCCCAGCACCAGATCGGGATGGCCCCGGCGCACCGCTTGCAGCGCGGTGGCGATCTCCGGCATCGACGTGCCCGGCCCGATGATCACCAGCCCGATCACAAATTCGGGGATGCTGAGCGCTTCCGCGACCGCCGCCGTGTTGAAGATCAGCAGGCGTGACGCCAGCACCAGCGCTGCCAATCCGCCGAACAGCGCGATCATGGCCGCACGGCGCGTTTTCTCGTGGGCGGTGGGATGGGCAATTTCCTCGACGGTGCGCATCTCGACCAATAACACGCTGCCGCTTTCTTTGACGCGCGCATATTGCACGATCAGCCATAACGCCACGATGAACAAGGCCAGCATCAACACCGCCTCGACACGGCTGATCTCGCCGTTGTGGACGAACGCCGTCATCAGGCCGGTGGCCGCGAGGTACAGGGGAATTTCGCGCTCCATCGCGGTACGCGGCACCACGATCAGGCCCGCGATCAGGGCCGGGACGCCCAGGCCGATCCCGAAATTGACGAGGTTCGATCCCAGGATGTTACCGACCACCGCCGCCGTATCATCGCCGCTCAACACGACCACCAGATTGATCGCCAGTTCCGCCGCCGACGTGCCGACCGCCACCACCGTCGCGCCGATCACCAGTGAGCTGATGTTAAATTCGTGCGCGATGCCGACCGCGCCATCGACCATGACGTGCGAGGACCGGATCACGAAATACAGCGACAGACCGACCAGCAGTACATTGCCCGCCAGCGGCAGGTCAAGAAAGAATTTTTCGAGCATGTGAAATTTGCCTTGCCTGGTGATGAGTTGTTAGTTTTTGGTTGTTAGTGATTGGTGTTTGGTGATTAGCCCCAACCGTCATCGTCCGTCATAGTGAACGTGACGGCGGTCGTCTGGCCCGCCTCGATCACGATGGTCTGGTATTCGGTCGATGCGCCGCCGCCGGTTATACCCGCCCACAGGATCGTATCTTCGCTCACGCCCGCTTCCTCGCGGCTGAGCGGCGCGGCGAGAAATGCCGCCGCCACCACGTAGGTTCCCGGCGCGAATTCGCCGCTGAAATAGCCTTCCGGCGCGTCGTGCAGATAGTCCAGCGCCCAGGCGTATTCGAGCCGGTCCTCGCGCACGCCAAAACCGTCCGGGCCAAACGTCAGGCTGGTGAGAATCCAGCCCGCCCCGGCGCGCTCCGCCTCCGATTCGGACAGCACCAGCACCACATGCCGGATATTTTCCGCGTCCGGCGCATAGCCGAACGTTTCACGGTACCACGTCCCGGTATAGTCGATGGTGACGTCCAATATGCCGGTGCCGGACGGCGCGGTATCGGACGAATCCGTGTCGGATGAGTCGGAGTCGGTTAGGTTAGTCATATGCCAGGGGAACACACACGCTACCGGCAGCAGCGCCGCCACCGCCAGGATCACAAACACACCACGCCGAAGATACATCGTATAGCCCCTCACGTCTCAGTTGTTTTGCCACTAAGTATAGTCGAAATTTGCGGGGAACGCGATGTTATAGGCGGTCGTGTTCGTCCGGTTCTACGTCAGTGACCTGACCAAGCGCCGCTTCAAATTTGGCCCGACTGCCGCGTTGGGCGCGGGCGGCGAGGTAGTCTTCCGTCATCAGGGCCGATACTTTTTCCGCCAGCGCCAGCGCGATGAACTGGTTGATCGACACGTCTTCACGTTTCGCCAGTTCGCGCACCGCGTCGTGCAGTGATTCAGGTAAACGCACACTGATCGCGCTCATGGCAGCACTCCGAGTCTCTCTAGAAATGTCTTCGGCGTAATCACTTCAATACCAAACGGTTCGATCCCTACAAAATCGCGGGTGTTATAGGTCAGAATTAGCGGACATTGAGCATTTACTGCCAATTCCACTACCATCTCGTCCTTTGGGTCTTTTAAAAGCGG
Source organism: Anaerolineae bacterium (assembly GCA_016934195.1). Taxonomy (GTDB): domain Bacteria; phylum Chloroflexota; class Anaerolineae; order Aggregatilineales; family Aggregatilineaceae; genus JAFGTJ01. Next base: position 6,705 of record JAFGTJ010000041.1, read on the forward strand.
TCGCCACAAAAAGTATACTTTGTGATGGTGAGCGACCGAGCAAATATAATCAATGATGTCATCAATTGCTTGTTCAGACAGCGCAATCCGCGAACCACTCAAGCGCTTGGCCGAGCTTTCATACTCCAAGACTAGAGGCACCGATACGCTAACCTCAAATCGCCCGGTGCCAACTAACTCTAACAGGCGAAATGATGCTCCCCGACGGGACATCAGGGCGGCAATAAATACATTGGTATCGATCACGATTCTAGTCATGGTATTACTTATAATACCACATTTTATCCAGAAAATATAATTGTTTTTTGTTGACATCCCGCGCAAGACTGGGTAAAAATACCGCACGATAGCAGAACGTTAGTGCTAATCAATCAGGGATAAGCGGAGAAAACACCATGAATCTTGACGACTGTATCGCCCAACTCGAACACAATGCGCGGACCATCCAGCAGTTAACGGCCAATATCACCGCCGAACAAGCGATCTGGCAGCCCGATCCCGATTCCTGGTCGGCAGCCGCTGTTATGGATCATTTATATCACGAAGAACGGAACGATTTCCGCGCCCGGCTTGCGGCGGGACTCGGTCTGCCCGATCCGGGTGTGTCGCAGCCGGACCCGCCCTACGTCCAGACCGATCTGCCCGCCATTACGCGGGCGTTTCTGGCGGAACGCGGCCAATCGCTGGTCTGGCTGCGCGGATTAGGGGAACCGGATTGGAACGTGATGTGTACCGTTCCCAACGGCAGCCAGATCAGCGCCGGGGACATGATGGCGTCCTGGGTGGCGCACGATATCCTGCACATGCGCCAGTTTGTCGAACTGGTCTACGCTTACACTGTTCACCGGCTGCACCCCGCCCAGGTGTATTACGCCGGGGAATGGTAAATCTGGCGTTTACCCTGATTTCCCCTCTTCGCTTGTGATACCGTTGGCGAATGGTGCGCTGGATGATCGGAATGATCGGAAAACGGCTCACCCCCTGGCCCCCTCTCCAG
>JAFGTJ010000320.1 GCA_016934195.1 Anaerolineae bacterium
CTGCCGCATGGCTTCGGCCTGAACCGGGTTCGGCGCGCGGGTGTCGGCAACGGTGCGCATGGTAAACGGGCGCGCCGCCACCCCGTCCACCAGCAACTTGACGCAGGCGGTGAATTTGGGCAGGTTGAGCAAGTCATCCGGCCCGAAGACCGGGAACATCTCCGGCGCGAGGATGCCCGCGTCCTGAGTGCCTAACCGGAAACTGATAATCGACCCGACATTGCCAAAGATCGCCTCGCGGATGGTATGATCCAGTTGGGTGAGATACTGATTTGCCACCGTCACCGCGACCCCGTACTTGCGCCCTTCGCTAAGGACCGTCGCAAACATTTCGGTAGCGAAATTCTGGAATTCGTCCACGTAGAGGAAAAAGTCCGGGCGCTGATCAACGGATACGTCGGCGCGGCTGAGCGCGGTCAGCAATAAGCGCTGCACCAACAGCAGGCCCAGAAACTGGGCGCTTTCCGGTCCGATCTTGCCTTTGGACAGGTTCACCAACAGGATACGCTTTTTATCCATCACTTCGCGGAAATCGACGGTGGTGTGCCGCTGGCCGATGATGTTACGCACCAGTTGGTCGCCCACAAAGCGGCTGAACTTGCTGACGATGTAGTCCAGAATCTCGCTTTTGTGGAAATCGCTGGTATTGGCGATCTGCTTTTCCCAGTAGGTGCGCACCATCGGGTCGGTAACGTAGGGCAGCACGGTTTTGACATAACCGGGATCGGACAGCACGCGCACCACCTCGATCAGCGTGCCGCTCTCCAACGCCATCGCGGTGAGCATCGCGTTACGGACGTTGTGCTGGAAACGCGGGCCGACGATGCCCTGTTGAACGGGGTCATACATACGGATCAGCAGGCCGATGAACTCCGTCACGATACGGTGTTTTTCCGGCTCGCTGTTCGCTTCCAGCAGATTCAGCCCAATCGGGCGCGCCTCGTCGGACGGATCGAACAGGATCACGTCGGCGGCGCGGTGTTCTGGGATGCGTAACAGGATATCTTCGACCAGATCGCCGTGCGGGTCCACCACACACACACCGGCCCCGGTTTCGATGTCTTGCAACGCCATGCTGCCCAACAGCGTGCTTTTACCCACGCCGGTTTTGCCCACAATATAGGTGTGGCGGCGGCGATCATCACAGCCCTGAATGATTTGCTGCGGCACACCACCTACCCGCGTCACGCTGACGCCCAGCGATGTGCCATGCTGCGGCAGTCCGGTCGGCGGCGCGATGGGCTTGGTATCGATCACAGGCACACCGGGCAGTCCCTCGTAACCAGGGATCGGCAGCCGGAAGGCCAGCGCCGCCTCGGTTTCACCCATCAGGTGACGCACCCGCAGCGCCCCGTCCGGCGCAGCGCTGTACACCCAGCCCTCAACGTCCAGGTCCGTGAGATTCCGGCGGGCGATCTCAAATTCGGCGGTTGTACTGGGGCGCACCACTTCATAGCCACCGAAAAGCGCATTATTCACCGGGCACGTGGACCCGAACATCGCCGCCGCCACAACCTCCGGCAGCAGCGGGCCAGTTCCCTTGCTGCCCGCCACGTTCACGCGCAGCACATACGCCTGAGACCGCAAATAATCGACCAGATAACGGTTCGCCTGGGCCTGCCCCAGACGCGGCGCGCCTTCCCACCATTCGGAGATCGGATCACCATCCATCCGGCTGCCGATCTCACCGATGCGACCGGATGCAGTTTGGCGCTCACCGAGCATCATCTGGTCCATCGTGGCATCTTCCCAGGCCATCAGATCGGTGGGCAGCAGGTGAACGCTGACCATCGCGGGCGTTTTCTGGCGGAGCAGCGCCCAACACAGGTTATGCAGGTCCAGCGTGCCGGGCGCGAACGGGTACACCGCGTAGCGATCCCCGTCCTGCTGCGGGACATCTTCCCGGCGCACGATCTCCGAGATATCGACCATTTCAAACGGTTCCAGCAGGGTGGCTAACTCGGTCTCGTCGGTCACAATCTCGAAGTTATAGACGTGGCGCTGCGCAGCGGGCAGAATCCCGGCCAACGTTTGCCACAAATCAAACGCCAACGCGCGGCAGGTGTCCGCATCCGGCGCGGAAACACGCACCAACAAAGCCACCTTCAGCCGCCCGCGCTCGGCAATTTCGGTATTCGGCTCGCTGATCAGACGCAGCGCAAAAACCGGGTAGCCCGTCACGTTACGCAAGCCGCCCAGGACCTTTACGAACTCGAATCCGGCGTGCAGAATACCGTCCGCCCATTCGCCGCGACTCGCGCTCCAGGGACGCCCCACCGACCGCACCATCACCGCGAAATACCCCTGATACTGTGGCACGCCCGCCGACCGCGCCAGCGTATCGTGCATCACGACCTGATCCGCACACCGCACCTGCACGGCAGGCACATTCTGCCGCCGCCGTTCCAGCCGTGCCCGGATGATGGACGCCTCCTCGAAATCCAGCCCGTGCAGCATATCGAGCGCCCCGGCGAAATCCCAACGCCGTTCCAGGGCCGCCGCCGCACCAACCCGCGCTGCCTGGACCGTTTCCACCGGGCCGCCAACCCGTAAAACCGTGTGGAAATCATCCAGTGCGGCCAAATCCTGCCCGACTTTCAGCCGCGCCTGACCGCGTACCAACCGGGCCAGGGCATGATCGCGGCGGAGACTCAGCGCCGCGTCCGCCAGGTGGATCGCCTGCTCGAATCGTTCGGCGGCCAGGGCTTCCCGCGCCTGGGTTACGCTCTCTTCAAGGTGTACCCGCGTCCTTTCATCCAGGCGCGCGGCCAACTGCCGGACGGATTTACGATCCGGGTTGTCGGCAAACGCCGCCCGCATGACCTGATGTGCCAGTTCCAACTGGTCGCCTGCCACCAGACCGCGCACCAGCGACAGCCGGGTTTGTACCGGCAGCGCCCACCACGCCGACGGGTTGCGCTGGCACACATACCGAATTTCGCCGGACAGGTGCGGAGTCGCCCCATCCCGGCGAAAAGCATTCACCAGATCGCGCGCTTGCTGGCTTGAGGCAGTCGGGTTTTTCCGCTGGTTGGAGATACACGTCTGGCGCAGTTCATTCAGTTTGGCAATCGCGGAATGACGCTGTGGAAGCGCATCCAGTGCGACCTGTACATGCTCCAATGCATCGGGCCACTGTTCGCGCTGAGCCAATAATTCCGCCAACCCTACCTGGGCGATCACGTCCTTCGACTGCCGCTTGAGATCATAACGATCCATCAGCAGTTCACCTTTACCCAACGGTGTATCACAGAATCCGCACCGTTCACGACCGGCCCGGTACTGTTTGCCGCAGTTCGTACACTCAATTTCCGCCGTTTCGGACAGGTCCCAGGCCGCGCGCGCCGCGTCAACCGATTCGATCCGAACATCCTCGTCAGGCAAACCGAGCACGAGTTGGTACGCTTCCCGCGCCTCGTCAATATGTCCTTTCTTCACCAGCCCTTCGGCGCAGTAAATATACAGCATGGGCAGTTCCGGCGCGGCTTCGCTGCACGCTGCCAACATCTGGCCCGCCAGATCATGCTGATCGGCGCGCAGCATCGCGGCGGCCACCTCTACAACCTGCCTGACCGCCGCTTGCAACACGCTACCGGCCAGATCGCCCGGTTCCGGCAGGGTATCGAGCAATGCAAAGGCGCGTTTCACCTGCTGCTGGTCCAGCCAATGCCGGATCAGGTGACGGGCCGCTTCCTGATGCGGTCGATCACCGGGTTGGCTGCGCTCCAACGCCATCGTCAGATATTCCTCGATCTGATCGCTGTCCTGGCGGCTGGACGGACGCCGCCGGGGGGCAGTAGAACGCGAACTCGATGGCTGGAGACTGGATGGGCGGCGCGACGATGACAGGAAATCAAGCGGGGAGCGCTCATCTCCCATTCCTTCGCTATCCCCTGACTGAAGCAGGGCCATACCGACCGACAGCGGGACTGCCGGATCAGTCGGCGCTAACAAAACCGCCTGCCGGAACAGTTTCAGCGCGTCGGCCCGTTCCCCGTACCGGGGCTGGAGCTGCCCACGCCCACGCGCCAATTTATCCTGAACTTGCGTATCGACACGGGTCCGAAGCCGCTCAGCGCGTTCAGTGTCAGCGACAGACGCGGGCAAATGCGCCACGAAGTCCCCCACAAACTTGTCGTCGCGGTCTGCATCGAGACACATTTCGGCTTTCAAGAACTGGGCGTAAATGTCGTCGGGGTGTTCCTGTAAGTAGAGGTTAACCAGATCAAAAGCATCGTCCTGATTACCATCGTCGAATACCTGCTGAATGTCCTCCAATAATGCCACTGCCTGGGGGGGATCAACCGGGGTCGTCATAACTCTTCCTCCGCGCAAACCGATACCAACACCGTTCTTCGGACGAAAAGACCCACCTTGCTGCCGCCTTACACCATCCAATATAACATAATGCCAAAGGTCACGTAAGGGTCAAGAAAGGTCACAGGCAAATTCAAACCGGAAAACAACCATTCAAGATACCAATAAAGGTGATATTATGGTCTATGGTACGAGGGGAAACGCCGGTGTGCCGCCCTAAAAATTAGGGCAAACAAAAAGGGAGGTGGGGAACCTCCCTCCAAATCACGCCAAAATCATAGTAGCGCGGCTTACAAAATGCGCGAACTAGACGTTCATATTATTGATGATGGCCGTCGCAAACTCGCTGGTTTTGACCTCGGTCGCGCCGTCCGTCTGGCGCGCGAAGTCATACGTGACGACCTTTTGAGCCAGCGTGCGCGTGTAACCGTCTCGCACCAGATCCGCCGCTTCCTGCCAACCCATAAATTCCAGCATCATCACACCGCTGAACATCAACGAACCGGGATTCACTTTGTCCAGGTCGGTATATTTGGGCGCTGTGCCGTGCGTGGCCTCGAACAACATCACGTCATCGCCGATATTCGCACCGGGCGCGATCCCGACTCCGCCAACCTGGGCCGCCAGCGCATCAGACAGGTAATCTCCGTTGAGGTTGGGCGCAATGATCACGTCGAATTCTGCCGGGCGCAGCAGCATATGCTGGAAAATGATATCGGCAATACGATCTTTGATTAGAATTCTGCCCTCCGGCTGTTTGCCGCCGTACTGGTCCCACAGTTCATCTTCGGTGATGGTGTAATCGCCAAATTCATCGCGCGCCAGTTCATAGCACCAGTTGCGGAACGCGCCTTCGGTGTACTTCTGGATATTGCCCTTGTGCATAATGCTTATGCTCTTGCGCCCGCGCTGGATGGCATAACGCAGGGCGGACCGCATCAGGCGTTTGGTCCCGAACGCGCTGATCGGCTTGATGCCCAACCCGCTGCCCTCGAAGAACGTCGCGCCCATTTCTTCGCGCAGAAAACGCGTCAATTTCTCGTTCTCAGGCGTTCCGGCTTCATACTCGATCCCCGCGTACACGTCCTCGGTGTTTTCGCGGAAGATCACCATGTCCACTTTGTCCGGTTCGCGCATCGGACTGGGCACGCCGGGATACCAGCGCACCGGGCGCACGCACGAATACAGGTCCAACACCTGGCGGAGCGTCACGTTCAGGCTGCGGAACCCGCCGCCGACCGGGGTGGTAAGCGGCCCCTTGATCCCGACCAGGAATTCGCGCAGCGCATCGAACGTCTCTTGCGGCATGTAATCGCCGTCATAGACTTTGGCGGCTTTTTCGCCCGCGTAGATTTCCATCCAGGCGATTTTACGCTGGCCGCCGTAGGATTTTTCGACCGCCGCGTCCCAAATGCGCCTGGACGCCGTCATAATGTCGCGCCCGATGCCGTCCCCTTCGATGAAGGCGATGATCGGGTTATCAGGAATACAACCAGCCTCACCCAAACAGGTGATTTTCTGGCCGTCAGCAGGAACAACAATGTTTTGGTAAGTCATATCCCCTATTTCCACTTGATGGTGCAGCCCACCGCGCGCGTATCGGTCGTGGCGGGTGCATTACCGGCCAACACTGCATCCAACGCATCGCGCAGATAAGTCTGCGTCACCGCATCGGGGTCGTCATAGTTATCGTCAATCGCGCCACGATAGCGCAGCACGCCGTTTCCGTCAAGCAAAAACACATGCGGGGTATGCGTCCCACCATAGGCGCGCGCGATTTCCTGGCTTTCGTCGTAAAGATACAGGAAATTAAACCCCTCTGACTGGGCATGGTTCTGCATTTTCGGAAAAGCGTCGTCGGGATACTTCTGGGCATCATTGGAGTTGATAGCCGCCAGCACAACACCCTTGTCCTGGTACTCGCGCTGAATGTCCATCATCCGGCCTTCCCAGGCGCGCACATACGGACAGTGATTGCAGCTAAAAATCACCGCGACCGCCTTGTTCTCTGCCAGCAGACCGGACAGGCTGTAAGTCTGCCCATCCACGCCGGGTAACGAAAATTCCGGTCCCTTCTGACCAAGTTCGAGCATGATGGTGTTCTTCGCCTCCTAAGTCACTTTTAAAATGGCACGCTTGATCATTGCAGCAGAGGGCAGCGGCGAGGGCCGCCCATCTTCCTTAAAATACAGGCGGCACGTCAGCCGGAAAGCGTCAATGGGCGCATTGGGATCGATATCCTGCCCGTCAACCCGAATCGTCGGGGAACCGGGGAAATGCCACTGCTCCGCCTGCTCGTCCGTCTGAATTTTAATACGCTCGATCTCAGTCTCAACACCCAGTTCGGCCAGCACACCCTGCAACCGCTGCCACGCTTCCGGGTGTGAAGGACACCCATCCCACCACAAAAACTGAATTTTCATTCCTGACACATCCCTGAGATAAAGCAAATACCCTGATGAATATAGCGTATTCCACCTGCCCCACCAAACCAATATGCTAAAGGAAATATACAAGAGTATACTTGGTATTGAGGGTAACAAATCCGATCAACCGCTGTAGGTCGTTTTTACACATCAGGATACAGTTCGCATGATCGATCTATCGACTCTGTATGACCTGCTCGATATCATGCACAATCCGGTTTTCGTAGTGAGTCGGGATACCTTGCATATTCTATATGGCAATCAGATAGCCCAGACCACGACCGGCTATTCTTCCGACGATCTACAGACCTTTGCCCTGGCCGACCTGTACATCCAGCCCGTAGAATTACCCGGTCTTCTGGAAAGAATAACGCCCGGCCACCCGGTCAGTTACGAGCAGGCGCTCAAACCGCGTGAAGGTGCGCCGCAGCCCGCTACCACTCGGATCGGATTGTGGGATATTGATGGCACTCCCTGCTTGATTTGCACGGTGCAGCTACAGACTCGCGCGGCGTCGATCACCGATATCGAAGCCCAACTTCGGCAAGAGCGAAACATTGCCAATACGCTCTATGATGTAGGTACTATTCTGACCTCAACCCTGGACCAGAACGAACTGCTTCAAAAAGTCCTGAAGCAAACTCACCGTCTCGTGGAATATGATGCAGCCAATATTATGTTGATCCAGGAAGATCGCCTTCACATCGCAATCAATACAGGCTATGAACCATTTGGATTATCATCCGAACAGGTCAACACCATTACCTTTACCATCGACCAAATGCGGCTCATCCGTGACATGATGCAAAACAAATCCTGGTCCGTCTGCTCCCACACGGCGACCGATCCAAACTGGATACAAATACCAGGAGCTGACTGGATCAAATCATGGTTAGGTGTTCCGTTAGTAGTAAAAGGCGAGGTCGTGGGAATTTTTTCGCTTGACTCAACCCAACCGGGGTTTTTTACCGGGGAACATGCACGGCAGGTCAATCTGATCGTCCAGCAGGCCGCTATCGCGTTTGAAAACGCCCGGTTGTTCAACGACATTCAGGCGCTCGAACAGGTCAAATCCGACATGATCCGCATGGCTTCGCACGATTTGCGAAGCCCGGTCACGCGCATTCGGGGATTTCTCACGCGGCTGGAAGAATCGCTGGTCCTGGCGCTTGATGAGCAGCAGCGCACTTATTTTGCCAAAACATGGAAGGCGACCCACGAAATAGAACGTATTATTGACAACATCCTATCCCTGGAACGCATCGAAGCCCGGCACAATGACTTCCAGCCCATCAACTGGTGCGCCCTGGTCAACAACGCGCGCGAATCCCTGAGCGCTGAGATGAACACCAAACAGCATCACCTCAGCATCCACTGCGCGTCTAACTTACCGGCGGTACGTGGCGACCCGGTGCAATTGGGGCAGGTGGTGATCAACTTGTTAAGTAATGCCATCAAATATACGCCGCCGGGAGGCGACATCACGATCACGGTC
>JAFGTJ010000321.1 GCA_016934195.1 Anaerolineae bacterium
TGGTTTTGATGCATAGACGTTCTGAGAATGGGCGTAATTTGGCATTTTTATGTATCAGATTTCGATTGACTGAGTACTAGTTGGTTTCTCCATCAGCCCCCTTTCCCCATCAGAGATGGAGAAGGGGGGGGATAGGGGCCAATTCGTTCGCCAACGGTATCGCAAGCGCAGGGGTGAGGCTATCTACCGCGAGCGCACGCGCACCATCTCCGGCTGCAACACAATGTCGGTATTCGTGATCGTGATGGTCCGTTTTTCGCCCGGTTGCAGGTCGAAGTAATTGTCGCTGTAGCGCGTGCCGTCGTGCGGCACCGACAAATTCACGAACAGCGCGTAGGTCGGTGCGGCAAGCTGCACGTTGAGCGTATGCGAGTCGATGGCGTCGATGGTAAACGTGACCGGCTGCGGATCGCGCTTCAGGTCCTTGATCGGCGCGAAAAAGTGGCGGTTGGGCGGGAAATGATTGTTGGTCGAACGGACGCGCAGGTAGTGGTCCGGCGCGCTGATCAGGGTGTCGGGATCACTGCGCCAGATCGGTTGGCTGCTGTTGGGCAGCACCAGCACCGGGACCATTGTTCCCCACGATTCCGATCCGTCGAAACTGCGCTGCATGATCGCCACCCGGTCCGAAACGGGTTGCAGCGTGTCGTTGGTGAGCCATAATTCGACCCCACCGTCCGGTAATTCTTTGAACGACGCCAGCACCGGGGCGAAAAAGCGCCGCGCGTAATAGTAGGCCGCCTTGCCGATCCCGTAGTAATCGACCACGCTCCAACTGAGCACCGGCCAGCAGTCGTTGAACTGCCAGAACAGCGTCCCGGAACAGTGCGGTTTGCGGCGGCGGAAATGCTCGATCCCGTATTTCAGCCCTTCGGCCTGCGTGATCATGCTGAAGTCGATGTAATCGTCCAGGTTTTCCGGCAGACCGGTCACGGTCAGCATCAGGTTATCGCCCTTGTTCTTGGGATTGTCCTTATTGTGGTGATCCATCGAATGGCTGTGGTGGTACAACTGGTCTTCCGGGATCACGCGGCGCAGCGTCTCCACCACCGGGGAAGCGTGCATCCCAAATTCGCTGATAAAACGGCCCGTGTCCTGGGTGTAGCGGCGGTACGAAACGCCGTCCGGCCCGTGATCGCTGTGCGGCAGTTCACCGAATTTTCGCGGGGAACCGCCGTGCCACACGTCCCAGTTATGGCGGTCGCCGTCGTCCATGCTGTTATGATCGTTGCCCCCGTAAGGACTGCCCGGCCAGTAGGGAATATGCCCGTCCAGGTCGGCCACCGCGTTGGGCAGGGTTTCGTTGTAGAACAGTTCTCCCGGCACACGCACACCGGGCGTCTTCCAGCAGGCCATATCGTGAATCCACTGGTTCTCGTTATTGCCGCACCATAACGCCATGCTCGGATGGTTGCGCAGCCGCCGCACCTGATAACGAGCTTCGGCTTCGACTTCGGCGGCGAACTCCGGGACGTGATCGGGATAAATGGCGCACGCGAACATGAAGTCCTGCCAGACCAGGAGTCCCAGTTGATCGCACAAATCGTAAAAGTGATCGTGTTCGTACAGGCCGCCGCCCCAGATGCGCAGCATGTTCATGTGGACGCGCCTGGCCGCCTTCAGCAGCGCGTCGTAACGGTCCAGCGGCATCGACGCGAAGAACGAATCCGCCGGAATCCAGTTCGCGCCCTTCGCAAACAGCGGCACGCCGTTGAGCACAAAGCGGAAAAAGCGCGTGCCCGGTTCGCCGGGATCGGGTGATTGATCGAGTTCGATGGTACGGATGCCGATCTGCATGTCGCGGCGATCCAGTTCGCGCTCAGCATCGCGCAGCACGACGCGCAGATCGTACAAGTTCGGATCGCCGAGATCGTGCGTCCACCACAGCGCCGGATGCGGCACCGTGATATAGGCCGTGCCGGTGGTATGGTGTTCCAGGTCCACCGCTGCGCGGAACACGGTATCGCCGTGTGACAGGTCAATGTGGGCCGTGAGCGGTCGGGTCGCGCCCCCCGCGCCGGACACGGCAAACCGCTCGATCTCGACTTTCACGGCGACCAACGCCTGACTGCGATCCGGCGCGATTTCCAGCGTGTAGCCGTGCGCGCCGACCAGCGCCACGCGGCATTCGCGCCGCAGTTCGACCGGACGCCAGATGCCGACCGTCGGCAGGCGCGGCCCCCAGTCCCAGCCGTAACCAAACTGGGCCTTGCGCATGAATACGCGCTCCTCGTTGGGTCCCCAGGATTGGAACTCGCCAAAACGCCCGGTAAACCCGGCAACGTAATCCAACGGGCGGTCGAAGCACAGCGCCAGCGTATTCGGCTGGCCGGGGCGAACGTGGCGCGTCACGTCGAACACTGCCGGGGTGAACATATTTTTGTGACGCCCCAACTCGATCCCGTTCAGCCAGACGGTAGCGAAGGTATCCAGCCCGTGAAAGACCAGTTGCAGCCGTTCGTCCGGGTCCGGCGGGCGCAGCGGGCCGGAGAACGCCAGCCGATACCACCACTCACGCTCCTCGATCCAGGCGCATTTATTCTCATTCTGATCGTAAAAGGGGTCTTCGATGCGTCCGGCGGCAAGCAGCGCGCTGTGAACGTCACCGGGAACCGAAATATCAAGCCACCCGGCGGAGTCAAACTCTGCGGTAAACGCTCCGGCGGCCAATCCCTCACCGGGCGCGTAATCGTGGAATTTCCAGTTGGCGTCCAGCGGGTGGGTTTCTGTGGGCATAATGGGCTAACCTTTCGTGAAATCGCGCGCGCCATGCGCATAACAACTGCATGTGAGTAGGTTCACATTATGTCCACAATGCGCCGGATTCGCCAGAAAAGCGGGGCGGCGGCGGGGGACGATATCAAAATGGGACGCAGATGAACGCAGATAAACACAGATTCAAAAAAACAACCATCGGTGGGACTACCGGCGAATTTTTTGTAGGGGCGCATGGGATACGCCCCAATTGGTGTCAACTTAAGCCAGGTTTCGTTGATGATCGCCGGTCGTTAGCCTCACCCCCTTGACCCCCTCTCCATGACGCTGCGCTATGGAGAGGGGGAAACGTCACGAGATCAAGTCCCCTCTCCAAGCATTGGAGAGGGGCCGGGGGTGAGGCCGTTTTCGCTGACCGCGTTACTCGATCTTGCCGAACGTCCCGACCTCGCCGTCGCCCATGTCCAGGTTCATCGTGACCTGATCACCCTCGATCACGAACTGGATCACCGTGCCGACTGCCGCACCGCTGGCAACTAAATAACCCTGTTCCTCACCCGGCAGCGGACGCAGGACAAATTCCCAGTTTGGACGTGTGATCCGCAGCAGGCCATCATCCTCGCGCCATTCGACCGTCCAGCCCTGCTCATACTGGCCCAACAGCGGCTCGACGTTGTTCAACGCGACTTCTGCCGGGGGCAAAAACTTGATTTGTTGATCGATACTGCTGTAGTTCCGGTCGAACGCGGCGCGCACATCCGTCAGCAGCGGCGCGGGATCGCCCCCGGTGAGCATGATGCCAAAGGCGTACATCAGCGCATCGTTGAACATGCTGCCAAAGAGGTGATTGGTAAAGATGATCAGTCCGGTTTGAGTCTCCGGGAAAATCGCCATCTGGGTCCGGTAGCCGTCCCAGCCGCCGTCGTGATAGCGGAACGGGATCCCCTCGTATGATCCGACCAACCAGCCCATCGCATACGCCATGCTGTCGAATTCGGGGTCCGCCACCGGCACAACGACCTGCGGCACCCAGGTTTCGGCCAGATTCGCCTCGGAGACGATGCGCGTCCCATCCGGCGTGATGCCGCCGTTCATCTGGGTGATCACGTAGCGGGCCATATCGTCCACAGTGGACCACACCGCGCCCGCCGGAGCCACTACATGGATCGGCGCGGGCAGCGCCAGGACCGGCCTGGTGATGCTGTCCAGCAGCGTGAAGGAATACGACTCGGCGTAGTTGTCGCCCAGTTGGTCCCGATCATCGGTGATCAGCGTGGACGGCATCGCCACCGGATCAAACAGGCGGGTTTGTATCATGTCGATGTAGGTAGCGAGCGTGGGCGCTTCCCCGGCGGCCATTGCCGCGATGTAGGCCGCCGACGCATAGACCTCGTTGTTATAGGCATAATGCTGGCGGTAGTCCCCGGCGACCGGTTGGGCGGCGATGGATTCAAATACATCGGCTTCCGTCCATTGGCCCCAGTCCAGCGAGAGCATATCATCGGATTCCAACCCGGTCCCCATGCTCATCAGGTCGCGCATGGTCAGTTTGGCGGTCAGATCGGGATCGCCGGTCTGGAAGTCGGGATAAACATCGGTTACAAGCGTATCCCAATCCAGCACGCCCTCATCGACTAACTGCGCGATCAGCAGCGAGGTCATGGATTTGGTGGTCGAACCGATGCGAAACTGGGTCTGCGGCGTGAACGGTTCGCCGGTTTCCAGGCTGCGCACGCCGAATCCCTGCGAATACACGATCTCGCCATCCTGGATCACGGCCACCGCCGCGCCGGGAATGTGGTAATAGGCCATTTCCGACTGGATGATGGCCTCGAATTGGGCGAGCAGGTCATCCGATACCGGCGAATCTTCCGGTGAGTCACCCTGCGCGAACCCGGTTTGCAGCGGCGTGATCATCCACACAGCGGCGAGACAGACAACGATCAACGAGCGGAAAAACTTCATGATTTGGGGGTCCTTTTTTTGATTGATTTAACATCCTACCATGCACTACACACTCTATTACGCCTATACGACCGGAGGGTTGCTCTGTCCAATGGCGGTATAATAAACGCGCGTTAGCACGTACACCAATATAAACCACAAAAACGAGGCAACCCATGAAAACAATTGGACTGGTCGGCGGGATGAGCTGGCATTCCTCGCTGGAATACTACCGCATCATCAACGAGGAAATTCACGCGACGTTGGGCGGCGCGCATTCGGCGCAGTGCCTCCTGTATTCGGTCGATTTCGCGCCGATTGACGCGCTGGAACGTGAAAATCGCTCAGAAGAGGCCCTCGCGCCGGTCATCACGGCGGCGCAGAGTGTCGAGCGCGGCGGCGCGGACTTCGTGGCGATCTGCACCAATACCGTCCACCGTTTCGCGGATAAAATTCAGGCCGCGATCCGCGTTCCGCTGCTGCACATCGGGGACGCCACCGGGCGCGCGATCCGGGCGGCAGGGCTGGAAACGGTCGGATTGTTGGGCACGCGCTTCACGATGGAAGAGGATTTCATCAAGGGTAAACTGGCCAGCGAATACGGTCTGACCGTGCTTGTTCCCCCGGCGGACGACCGGACCTTTGTTAATCGCGTGATCTACGATGAGCTATGTGTGGGTCGGATGCTGGCTGAGTCGCGGGCGGAGTACGCGGCGATCATGGCGCGGTTGGTAGATCGCGGCGCGGCGGCTGTCATTCTGGGCTGTACCGAGATCGGGTTATTGGTCGGGCCGGAAGATGCGACCGTGCCACTGTTCGATACGGCGCGCATCCACGCGAAGGCCATCGCAGCGGCGGCGTTGGCGGAATAA
>JAFGTJ010000322.1 GCA_016934195.1 Anaerolineae bacterium
CGCCCTCCCCAAAAAACGAACAGGGCGCAGCAAGCAGCGCCCCTACGAAATGTGGTCCCATTGAATTCGCCAACAACATCGAGTTGTTCGTGGACCCGACGGCATATGTTCTCAGACATATACCACGCAGCCGCGCGCCGCGAGCGCGCGTATCCACGCCGCACCGGGGGAAAGTGCGTTCCAGCGTACATCCAGTTTGTGCAGATGCGGCAGCGCCAGGAGGCTGTCAACGGGCAGCGCGGTCAGCCGGTTGGCGCGCAAATCAAGCTCGGTGAGTTGGGTTAGCTGGCTGAGGCTGTCCGGCAAAACGGTCAGGCGGTTGTCCCTGAGATTCAACCTGCGCAGCGCCGCGAGTCGCACCACCGAGTCCGGCAGCGCGGCCAGATGATTGCCTTCGAGATGGAGTTCACGTAACGCGCCCAGGTCGCCAAGACTGTCCGGCACTTCGGTGATCCGGTTATGGGTGGCGCGCAGTTCGACCAGCCGCGTGAGTTGGCCCACAACGGCGGGCACCTGCCGGAACCGGTTATAATTCAGGTTCACGTATACGAGCTGGTCCAGGTTGCCCAGTGAGGCGGGGAACGCTTCAAGCCGGTTGCCGTGCAGGTACAAAAATTCCAGGCGATTTAATGCGCCGATGCTGTCCGGCAGCGCGGTCAGGGCATTTCCGGCGGCATCCAGCACACGGAGTTGGCACAACTGGCCGGTGGAGTCGGACAAATGGGCCAGCCGGTTATCGTGGATGTAAAGCTGTGTCAGGTTCGTGAGGTTGCCCATGCTGTCCGGCAGCGCGACCAACTCGCAGCGCCGCACGGCTACGGCGGTCACGCTGTTTTCGCGCACGTAGAAACCAATGGGGTTATTCTGATTCTCGCGCAGCAAACGCGGGAGGGTCAAACCGTCCCGCAAATGGCCCGATTCGCGCAGCACGGTTTCCAGGTCGGTCAGGGCGCGGACCTCGGCTTCCGGCAGTGGAATTCCGGCATAAAAACGCGCCATTGGTTGATCCCTTCATACTGATGATCCTGCGATGATCCCGATCCATGGTGAACCATGATACCCGGCGGCGGATTGGACACCGAATTCTGCACAATTGGACCGAGACACGGCGTATAAAAACACAGGTATCAATTTTCCGCACCCACAGAAAGGCAATCGAGAATGTATATCAAACACACCTGGACGATCAGCATCCTGCTGCTGCTGGTCCTGAGCCTGATCCCGGCCCCGGCCCGCGCGCAGGGCCAGGACCAGTTCCCGCAGATGTTCCCACCCGACGGCCCGTATGCCGTTGGCCGGACCGAATACCAGTGGACCGACCCGGACCGCGACGAAGTGCATACCGAGGCAGAGGACGACCGGCGTTCGCTGCTGGTCGAGGTCTGGTATCCCGCCGAACCGGGCGCTGAGGATATAGTCAGTTCGTATGTCGAAGTGCCGATGGCGATGTTATTCAGCCAGCGGATCAACCAGCCCGTCTCCGGTGTGCTGGCGATCCGGTCCAACGCCTATCCCAACGCGCCCTTAGCCAGCGCGGAAAACACCTACCCGGTCGTGATCTTCGATCCCGGTTTCAGCGTTGCGCCGCGCCGCTATACCGTGATCCTGGAAGAACTGGCGAGTCACGGTTACGTGGTGTTCGCCGTCTCGCACCCCTACGTCACCTCGCTGACCATTATGCCCGATGGCCGCATCCTTGAAGCGCTCGACGCCGAAGCCCTGTCATCGATCTGGGCACCCAACGACATTATGGATGCCGAATTCAGCGAGGCCTGGCTGCCGGATGTGTTGTTCGTGCTGGACCAGATCGAAGCGCTCAATACGGAAGACGAGCGCGGCCTGTTCGCCGGACGGCTGGACCTGGACCACCTCGGCATGGTGGGCCATTCGCAAGGCGGGCGGACCACTTCGGAAGCCTGTATGTTAGACGCCCGCTGTGACGGCGTAGTCAGCCTGGATGGGGGCCGGTCCTCGCTGGTCAGCCTGACGTTCGACCGTCCCTATATGCTGATCGTCGCGGGGCAGAAGGTGGATGAATTCGTCGCGGAATTTGATCACGGCCTGGAAGCGGTCGAATCGGGCTATTACGTGCTGACGATGCTGCAATCCAACCACATGAGCTTTGTGGATGACGCCTTCTGGATGGGCGCGATCTATCCCGGCGAACTGCCGGACGAGTTCAAGATCGCGCAGCGCTTCCTCTACGACTACCGGACCTATATCCGCGCCTTTCTGGATAAGCATGTGCGCGGGTTGGACGAACCGCTGCTGTCCGGCCCCTCCGAAGATTTCCCGGAGGTCTTCTTTCTGGCGCGCAACGAACCGGCCCCCCGCCCTACTGACGCCTCCGACCCGCAGCCGGTCGTCATCGGCGAAACGAATCGCGGCGAACTGGCGGTCGGGGCGGCGGACGTGTGGACCTACGAGGGCAAAGCGGGCGAGCACCTGGTGCTGTGGGTGATGGCCGACCGGCCCGCCAACTTTGCCTCGCATGAGGAACGGCTCCAACTGAACCTCATGGACACGCTGCTGGTGGTACGCGGGCCGGATGGCAGCATCGTGGCGCTGAACGACGATCACCAGCGCGGCCTGACCGATTCGGCGCTGTATGATGTGGAACTGCCCGCCGACGGCGTGTATCACATCGAGGTCCGCACCTATGACAACCTGTACGCCGGGACCTATTCGCTGATGGTGGAAGTCGGCGGCGGCCCACCGGAGGCATGAGCCTGTTCCGAATCTCTCACCCGGCGCTGCTCCCTCGGAAATAAACACGCGGTTCAACAGCAGGGGGGGGCACAGACCCCCCCCTGCTGTCCGCTGTCTTCGATAATCCAGACGGCTATTTCCTTCTTATCAAAACCAAATACATTGCCAACTTTACAAAATACATAACCCAATTGTATCATCAAACCAGGGGGGAGGTGTTCATTCCGTCAGTCCGGTTAGGTCAGGGAGCACAAACCCGGTGGGTGTACAAATAATTTTGTTTCTCTCTATTTGCCTCCAATTGATTGCAGCGGGGGCCGCGCTCCGCTTGACGCGCCTATCCGGGCACCGGACCGCCTGGGTATTGATCGCCCTGGCAATCACGCTGATGGCCGCGCGCCGTATTATCACGTTCCTGGATATGCTGACCAGCAGCACGACCCAATCGCGCGATCTGCCCGCCGAACTGATCGCGCTGGTGATCTCGATCCTGATGGTGGGCGGCGTGCTGCGGATTGGTCCCTTGCTGCGCGCTGTCGAGCAGTCGCAGGCCATTCTAAAACAAGCGCACACCGAGTTGCAGCAGCAGGTCCAGGTGCGCACCTCCGAACTGCGCGCGGCTAACGTTCATTTCTCCCGCGAGATCGCCGAACGCCTGGGAGCCGAACACGCCGAACGCGAGCAGCGCGTCTTTCTGCGCCAGATCATCGACGCAATTCCTAATCTGATCTACGTCAAAGATAACGAGGGCCGCTATACGCTGGTCAATGAACGCTTCGCGGAAGTGTTCGGCGGGTCCGTTGAACACATTACCGGCCAGACCGATACGGACCTGCTGCCCGAACCCGAACGCGCCGCCAGGTACCGCCGCCAGGACCAGATCGTGATCTCGTCCCGCCAGCCGTTGTTTTTTCCGGTGGGCCGGATGCAAAACCTGACTACCGGCCAATGGGACTGGTACCAGACGGCCAAAGTCCCGCTGGCCTCCCCCGATGGCGTGGTCCGGCACGTCCTGGGCGTGGTGAGCAATATCACCGAACTCAAACAGATCGAACTCCAGTTAGAGGAAAGCCGCGCCGCGCTGGATGCCGTCCTGAAGGCGATCCCTGACCTGATTTTCCGCATCAACCGGGACGGCACCTATCGGGAAGCCTATGTCAGTGATGCCAGCCTGCTCTACGTGCCGGAAGAAACGTTTATCGGCAAGACGATTCACGAGGTCTTCCCACCCGAAATAGCCAATGGCACGCTGGCGCTCCTGAAACAGGCCCTCGATACCCAGGAAACCCAACGCATCGACTACCCGCTCGACGTTCCGGCGGGGCAGCGGTATTTTGAGGCGCGTTTCGTCCCCACCAGCGCCGAGGACATCCTGCTGATCGTGCGCGACATCACCCAGCAGAAACAACTACAGCAGGCCCAACTGGAACAGGAAATCAGCCGCATTTTGTCCGACTTCATCACCGATGCCGCCCAGGAATTCGGCACGCCGCTTTCGGTGATCAAGACCGCCCTGTACCTCGTCGAACGCTCGCCCGATCCCGACCGGCGCGCCAACAGCCTGCGCATGTTGAATAAACAGACCGGCCATCTCGAAAAGCTGGTGGACGGCATGTTGACCATGACACGCCTCGACCAGAACATGGCCTTTCACTGCGCGCCGGTAGACCTGAACACCGTCACCCAACTGGCGGTGGATTCGGTGAGCGGAGATGTGGACGAAGCCGGACTCACGCTCGACGTTCAGTTAGCGCCGGATTTGCCCCCGATCTCCGGCGACGAAGCGCACCTGCACCGCGCCATTCGCAACCTGCTCGATAACGCGATCCTGTTCAACCGGGACGGCGGCTTGATCCGGCTGTGTACCGGGCGGACGGACACGCACCTGATGGTCAAAGTCTGCGACACCGGGATCGGCATCGCGCCGGAGCACCTGAACGTTGTGTTTCAGCGCTTTTTCCGCGTGGATGCGGCCCGCGAGAAGCGCGGCGCGGGGTTGGGCCTGTCGATTGCGCTCAAGATCGTCGAGCGGCACGGCGGCACGATCATCGCCGAGAGCACACCGGGCGAAGGGAGCACCTTCCGGGTCTTTTTGCCGATCCCCACTGATTAATCTACACTTTTTTGTGGTCATTCGTATCTAAACCCTCACCCTACATCCAATATGGTTTAGATAAGGGTCGAGCACCGGTCTGGGACTGTAGGGTGGGACCCATGTGTCCCGCCGCTGATGGCGACCGTCCGGTTTCGCCCGGAGGCACACGCGGGTGTCTCCCTACAGCGTTAACCAAACCGTATTGACCCTAAATCCTTCTCCCCAGGGAGAGGGGCGGGATGAGGGTTTTCTAGCGAGAAGGGCAAATAAGTTTATGCGACACACAAGAACGGGTTACGGACTGATCCTGTCCATCCTGATCGTGATCGGAATTGCCGCCAGCGCAGCATGGGCGGGCGGCGCGGCGCTGGCAAATCAACAGACGACCCCGACGCCCGGTTTTGGGCCAATCATCACGCCGGGGACCGGACCCACATCAGAAGCTACACCCGTCCCGGCTACACCAACACCGCCGCCGACCAATACCGCCGTGCCAACCATCACACCGACCGACGCACCCACCCAAACACCCACCATCGCCGGGACGCCGCTGCCCACGCTGCGCGCCGACCTGATGGGCATCCAGATCAACCCCAACCTCACCGAGGACGACTTTAACTTCATGCTGTGGCTGGCCGAACGGTTGGGCGTCAAGTGGATCAAGT
This sequence comes from Anaerolineae bacterium, assembly GCA_016934195.1. Lineage (GTDB taxonomy): Bacteria > Chloroflexota > Anaerolineae > Aggregatilineales > Aggregatilineaceae > JAFGTJ01. The sequence goes on from JAFGTJ010000322.1 coordinate 5,470, forward strand.
TCCAGTTCGCCTGGGAAATTCTGGAACCGCAGCAGGGCACGCTGAGCAACGACTTTTTCGC
>JAFGTJ010000323.1 GCA_016934195.1 Anaerolineae bacterium
GCGGCGGAAAACTGGTGTTTCACCCGGTCGTGCAGTGGATCATGCTGATCGTGATCGCTGCCGGGGGCGCGGCCTTCCTGGGGCTGGCGTTGGGACTGGTAAACCGCGACGTGGGCCTGATTGGGGGCGCGGGCGCGTTGGTGGGCGTGGTGACGCTGTACGTGCTGCAATTCATCACCCTGATGATTCACGAATGGGCGCACGCCATCGCCACCAAGCACTACCGGCGCGAAGTCCGGCGCGGCGGCTTCCTGATCTACATGGGGATGCCCGCCGCGTTCGTGGATACCACCGATATCTGGATGTCGCCGCGCCGCCCGCGTATCGTGGTGAGTTGGGCGGGACCGCATTCGGGCTTTTTCCTGGGCGGGCTGGCGAGTTTGCTGGTGGTGGCCGGGCCGGGCGGATTCCTGGGCGGGGTGCTGTACCAGTTCGCGTTTCTGACCTACCTGACCAGCTTCATGAACCTCAACCCGCTGCTGAAGCTGGACGGCTATTATATCCTGATGGACTGGCTCGAAATTCCGCGCCTGCGCGAAAAAAGTCTGGCCTTTATCGCCAAACCGTTACGCGAAAAACTCCGCAAGCGCGAACCCTTCACCCGTGACGAGAAGATTTTCGCCGTGTTCGGCGCGCTCTCCGGTCTGTGGACGCTGATCGCCATCGTCGCGCTGCTGGCGACGGTCGGCGGTTGGCTGGTCGGCGCGGCGCAGACGCTCCCCGGCGCGATTGTGATCGGTCTGGTAGTCGTGTTCCTGCTGGTCCGGTGGGGACGGCGGCGGTGGTCGCGCTGGCAGACCGCGCGCCGCAAACGCGCCGCAGCGCCGTAGCGCCGTAGGGACGTCAAGTCCCCTCTCCGCGTAGTGGAGAGGGGATTTAGGGGTGAGGCTGAGGTTTACTGCTCCTGCGGAACGAACACCACCTCGAACATCTTGGGCCACTTCTTACCCGTGATCAGGAATGTCTCGCTGTCGGGCAGGTAGACGATCCCGTTCAGGACGTGCTGCGAGGGATTTTCCAGCGCGGCCTGTTCCTCTTCCGTCAGCAGGCCGGAAGCGTCGATCAGCCCAACGACGACGCCCGTCACCTTGTCGATCTGCAAAATCATGTCGCTTTTCCACACGTTCGAGTAGATGTACTCGCCCACGCATTCCAGTTCGTTGAGTAATCCCAATGGGCGCTGGTTCTGGTCCACGAAGCGGCCCACGATCTGCCCCTGGACCGTGACCGCCATGCTGACGATTAGCTCGAAGGTGTCCGGGTCGCGCACGTCGATAAACGAGGTTCCGTCGCTCATGTAGAGGAACCGGCCATCCGAGCACAGGCCCCAGCCCTCGCCCTCGTAGGCGAAAGTGTCTACCTGCTCGAACGTCGCCAGGTCGTATACGAACGCGGTTTCGGCCTTCCACGTCAACTGGATCAGCCGGTCGTCCACGCGCTCTAACCCTTCGGCGAAATATTGATCGTCCACGTCGATCATGCGCAGCACCTCGCCGGTATCGGGATCGACTTCCCGCAGCGACGACTCGCCGGTCAGCCCGGTGCTTTCGTACAGCGATCCCTCGTAATACAGCAGTCCTTGCGTATAGGCCGCCGGGTCGTGCTCGCGGACGGACAGCACTTCCGGCACCAGGAATTGGACCGGCTGGTTGCTCGGATCGTCGCTTTGAGCCACTGCCGCGCCGATACCGGCCACCGCCAGCAGCGCCGCGATCACGAGAATGAGGTATACAGATCGTTTCATGGTTAATTTTTCCCTCGTATGGTTAACAATTCCGGTTCGCTGGGAATTCGCGTGGTCAGTTGATAATCGACCGTTTACCTCACCCCCCGGCCCCGATCTCCGGTCGGCCCTCTCCACACGCGGAGAGGGGGAGAAACGGGCGGGCAAGTCCTCTCTCCGTATTTTGGAGGTGTGCGCTTCGCGCACGCGGGATTATAGGGGTGAAGTAAACCACGCGAAATCCAAAAGTCCCACAGTTCACAAGGTCGATATGCGACCAGCGCCCGCTGCGCCGCTTTTGGCTGACCGCTGATCGCTGACTTATTCCGGTCGCGGCGCGTTGTCGCCCTCGATCAGCACGCGCATCGCCTGCTCGTGAACACGCCCGTTGGTCGCCAGGGTTTGATCGCCATTCAGGGCGGCGGGAGTCAGGTCGCCGTGCCAGTCGGACACACGGCCCCCGGCTTCCCACACGCACAGAAGCCCGGCCTGCACGTCCCAGGGCTTGGGACCGCTTTCCCAGTACACGTCACAGCGTCCCGCCGCCACGTAACACAGGTCCAGCGCCGCCGATCCCACCCGCCGCACGCCGTGCGTCCGCCGCAGGAAGTTGGCGAAATGCTGCGAGTTGTTCTGTTCCGTCGTCCAGCGATTATAAGGGAATCCGGTTACGACCAGCGCTTGCGACAGGTCCGCCGTATCCGAGACGTGCAGCCGCCGCCCGTTACAGGTCGCGCCCTGGCCGCGAATGGCCTTGTATGTTTCGTCCATCATGGGATCATACACCACGCCCAGGATCGGTTTCAGGTCGGGATCGGACAGCGCAATACTCACCGCAAAGACCGGGAAGCGGTGCGCGAAATTGGTCGTGCCATCCAGCGGATCGACCCACCAGTGATA
>JAFGTJ010000324.1 GCA_016934195.1 Anaerolineae bacterium
CTGGCGGCGCGTTACATCTGGCATTACGGGTTCAGTTACGTGGGGTATTATGGCGCGGTGGATGAGGTGTATCCCTCGCTGACGATCACCATGCCGGATGGCCCGCTGCTGGTATTTATGCACACCACCGCGTCCTGGGACGTTGAGACGTCAGGCCATTATTTTTCGATCCTGCTGCGTTGTCTGCTGGGCTACCTGGGACTGGCGCTGGGAACCCTCGCGGTGGGATGGGGAACCGTTCGCCTGCGGTACAAATAAAAAACCCGCCGGGCGCATGGACCGGACGGGTTACAAGCGGGAAATGATGGCGATTAGACGGTCGAATCGGGTTGGCTCAGGAAATAGAGCACTGTGAAGACCGTCACCACGAATAAGGTAAAGATAAAGAGTTTTTTACCCATGAGGAAATCTCCACCTAACCAATGGCTTGTGATTGTATTATAACGGGATTTACCGCGCCAATGGCGTGTTTTAATGATCTTTTATGCTGCTATAACGGTTCCTAAACACAAAAAAACCATCCGGTACGCGCTTGCGCCGGATGGAGTCAATAGTTATGCACGAAAAAACTATTTTGGTAGCGTCTGCGTATTCACCGGTTGGGGAGACGGACGTACACGGTGTTCTCCACGACCTGGATCGGGAAGACCGTCAGCCAGTGGGACTGGAACGGCGACAACCCGCCGCCCACGTAGCGCCCGGTAGCCAGATCATATTGCGCGCCGGTAGTCGGGGCGGTAAGCACACAATTGAGCACCTTGCCACGCCCAATTTGCCGCCCGGTCTGGGGGCAGCAGTCCTCGACGGCATACAGACCGGATTCGCACGCTACGATCAGAATTGTCAGATCGTCGTCGATGTGAATCGTCTTTTTGCCGCGTGGCGGGAGTTGGTCCACCGTGCAGGCGTACACGTAGTTTTCGAGCGTTGCGACCATTGATAACCTCTTCTCTTATTGTGGCGATAATCACTTGGGGAGTGAACTGAAATAATGCCACACGACCGAGGTTTGATGGTCCGAATAAGGCCATTTTATGGGTATAAAAGTCTAATTGGGTTAAGGCCACTGTCTGACCCACATAGCATTATAGACCTCTGCCGGATAGAGTCAATATGCAACATGGCGAAACAAAAGATGCCAGATGTCATACAGGTTGCACAATCCCCAAAAGGCGAACGCGGCACCACCACGCATTTTGCAGAATCCCCCACCTGACGTATGCTGATAGTTGGGCGGTCAAGTGCTGATAACTTAAAAAGGGGCGGAATATGTCCACAGAACCAGAATCACCCAGGCAGCGGCGGCGGCGTTTTATGGCCGATGATATTGTGGCGGCGCTGGCCGTGATTGCGATCCTGCTGGCCGGGCTAGCGCTCTATATCGCGCGCACTCAGGACGATACCCCGGTCCGGCCCCCGGTAACAGCGGGGGACGAAGTGACGGTCGAGCGAGCCGAAGCGATCCTGGCGCGAGCCGAGGATTCATCGAATGCGGCCAGCAACCTGCTCAGCTTTCTGGAAACCGGGTCGGGTGTGGCCGCGTTGATTCTTGGTGTCGGCGCGTTCATGCTGCGGCGCAGCATTCTGGAACAGGTGGACAAGGCCCAGGAACTCAGCCGCCGCACCGAAGAGAAGTTCAAAGAACAAAATCAGGCGTTGATCCGCCGTGAAGACCGGCTTGGCGCGTTCCAGGAAACGCTGATGGACGAGTTGGACGAGATACGGCGTACCACGCGCGAACAGCTAGACGAGATACGGCGCTCCACCGCCGACCAGATCGCCGGTATCCAGCAGCAGGTCAAGAACTCGTTCCGGGTGGTGTCGCTCCAACTGCTGGCCGAGCAGCAATCACGCGAGCGCAATACCCAGACCGCAATAGACACGCTTCAGCGCATCCACAAGCTGGACCCCGATAACCAGGCTACCAACTACCTGTTGGGCTACCTCTACATGGGGTTTAAAAAACTGGACCTCGCCATTGAGCACCTGGACCGCGCGCTGGCCGTCGATCCCGACTTTACCCCGGCCATTGCCGCGATGGGGTTGGCGCTGCGCCGGAAGGGGGACGCGCTCGACGAAACGGACGACAAGACCGAGCGCAACAAATATTGGGACGCAGCCCGTACCCGGTTGCAGCAGGCGCTCAACAAGGACCCGCGCCTGACCGATACCGAGGGCGAGTCGTATTACGGCACGCTGGGCGGACTCTTCCGCCGCCAGGGACACTATTACGCCGCGCTGGATGCTTACGAGTGGGCGCACAAGGTCACGCCCAAGTCGTCCTACCCGATCATCAATCTGGCCGCGCTGCACGCTCACCAGGGCAATCACGAGCAGGCGCAGCATTATTTTAATCTGGTCATCAAGAATGCCTTGCTCCAACTGGACGACGATCCGCGTGATGCGTGGTCCCGCATGGATTACGCGCAGGCGCTGCTGGTGCTCGGCGATCAGGACATGGCATTGGAAGAACTCCAGACCGTGATCGACCAGCAGCCGGAATGGATCGTGCTGTCTACCGTGTTGAGCGGGCTGAAATTCCTGGCCGAATCGACGCAGCCGATTGAGGGCGCGGACCGCATGATCGCGCTGCTGGAAGCCGAACTCCAGCGGCGGGATGACGGGCCGGAGCAATAAAAATATAGCCACCGCAGAGAGCACGCGAAGAACACAGAGAAAGAATCGATGTTGTTGGCGAATTGGGCACGTAGGGGCGCTGCTTGCTGCGCCCCGGTCAAAAAAACAGGGCGCAGCAAGCAGCGCCCCTACGAAATGTGGCCCCATTGAATTCGCTAACAACATCAAGAATCTCTGTGTCCTCTGTGTCTCTGTGGTACATTTTTTGCCCCAATTTCCGAATGAGCCTCCCGATTGCACCGTGTTGCACAAGCCGATCCCGCGTGCTACACTCCTGCTCGATCCGTCAAAAAAACCGTTAGAAGTGATTCGTTTTGGGTTATTCGTGAGCGATTCCCGGTGATGGGCAGCTCATAACTCAAAACTACTGACCCCTAACTAAGCATGTGTGGAGATCGATTTATGATGCACCGAGGATCGCGTTTGCTGCTGCTGACCGCGTTATTATTCGCGCTGCTGGCGAGTATCGTAGGGATGGCCCCCGCCCTGGCGCAAGGGCCGGATGCGACCGTCCGACCGGACCTGCTGAACATGCGGCACGGACCGGGCGACAATTACGCCGTGATCGCCCAACTATCACGCGGGACCGCGCTCAGCCTGTTAGGACAAAACGGTTCCTGGGTGTATGCGAGCGCGGAGGACGGCACCGAAGGTTGGTTAGCGACTGCGTATCTGGACATTCGCGCCGACCTGGACCTGAACGCGCTGCCGTTCCGCGATGCACCCGCCGATACCGGCGTCCCCATGCAGCCTCAAGATCAGGCGGACCAGTCCGCGCCCGCCGACGACCAACCACCCGCCGACACCTCGGCCCCGGCGGACGGATTCCCGGAAGGCACCGGGATTCCGGCGCAGATTTTGGGCACGGTCAATATGCGCAGCGGCCCCGGCACCGATTACCGGGTGTTGGTGACTGTCCAATCCGGCACGGCGGCGCTGGCAAAAGGTCGCAATGACGCGATGGACTGGATTTTCGTCGGTGTGGGCGGCCAGGACGGGTGGGTTTTCTGGGAATACGTGCAGTTGACGTCGGGCTATATCAGCCAACTGCCGGTTTCGACCACCATCGTGAACGATGTCGCGCCCCCGTCCGGCGGAGATGACGCCGCAGCGGGCGACAGCGCTCCGGCAGGCAGCAGCGCCCCACCGCCGCCGGTCGCGGGCGGGGTGGGACTGTCCGGTTTTGGTTACGGCGGGCACATTGACGGCTTCGGCCATGTGGACCAAATGCACCACGCCGGGATGACATGGGTCAAAACCCAGGTCCGGTTTGGCGTGGGCGCATCGGGCGCGGATACGGCGGGCGTGATCAACACCGCGCACGCCAACGGCCTCAGAATTCTGCTGAGCGTGGTTGGCGCGCCCGGTGACGTGCTCCAACCCGGTTATTTCGACGATTACGCCCGTTTTGTGGGGGAAGTCGCCGCCGCCGGACCGGACGCGATTGAAGTCTGGAACGAAATGAACATCGACCGCGAATGGCCCGCCGGACACATCGATCCCGGCCTGTATACCGAACTGCTCGCCAAAGCCTACAACGCCATCAAGAGCGCCAATCCCAACGTGGCCGTGATTACCGGCGCGCTGGCTCCCACCGGGGCCGAGGGCGCGTTCGGCGCGGACCATGTGTGGAACGATGACCGCTACGTGCGCGGCATGGCGGCGGCAGGCGCAGCCCGTTATATGGACTGCCTGGGCGCGCATTACAACGAAGGTATCGTCAGTCCCAACCAGACCAGCGGCGACCCGCGCAGCGAATACTATACCCGCTATTTCTGGGGCATGGTCAACACCTATTGGAGCGCTTTTGGCGGCGCGCGCCCGATCTGTTTCACGGAACTGGGCTACGTCTCGCCAGAGGGCCTGGGACCGCTGCCTGCCAATTTCCTGTGGGGCAGTGATACCAGCGTCGCGGAACAGGCGCAGTGGTTGGCCGACGCCGTGCGGCTGGCGCGTGGTAGTGGCAAAGTCCGGCTGGTCATCGTCTGGAATATCAATTTCAGCTACTACGGCAGCGATCCGATGGCCGGTTACGCGATTGTGCGCCCGGATGGATCGTGCCCGGCGTGTGACGCGCTGGCCGGTGTGCGGTAGCCTCACCCCTAAATCCCCTCTCCCACAGAGCTAGAGAGGGGGGAATGCAGTCCCGGCGCGTGTGAAAGTCCCCCTCTCCATTTCGAATGGAGAGGGGGGTTTAGGGAGTGAAGCCGTTTTTGAATTTGATGCGATAACCCCAGGCTGACATAAACTTTCAGAGATACGATAACGCTACATGAGTTACACCGTATGAGCACTAACCAACGGCCCGAACCGGCTCACAAACCCGGCAACGGCACCCCTCGCCCGCGCAAAACCGATACCGGGCGTTATGTACCGCAAGTGCCGGTTTTGCCCCAATTCGCCGAGGACCAGCCCGCACCGGAAGATTCAGGGCGGTTCTGGACCGGCCCCCACTCGCCCGCTGTCCCGCCGCAGGAGGTGAATTCCTGCCTGCTGCCGCTGCTCGGCATGGGCGTGGTGGTGATCTCGCTGCTGGCGCTGGCGTTGTTCCTGCCGCCGTTTTCGCTGTGGGACCGCATCAACGCCGCAATCTCGGACGATGCCGCCGCCAACGGGGATTCCGCCGCTCACTGGACGGAAGACAGCGGATTTTTGCCGCTGTATAACCGCATTCAGGCCGGGCGGCTGGCGGTCGAGGCTGTGACTCAAGTGCCCTATTACGTGCGCGTGGTGGTGCTGCATCCCCCGGCGTATCTGGCCGGGAATGCACCGGATGATGGCTGGCACTGCGGGATTGATCTTCCGGCGGGTTATGCGCTCGCCAGCCCGGTGTACAGCCTGACTCAGAGCGGCACGCCGCCGGAGTCGTTCGCGCTGCACCTCGCCGGATTTGAAAACACCGCCAGCGCGCTCGAACTGTACACCTGGGATGATGACGCGGGCCGGTGGGAATTTCTGCCCGCCAAACCCGCCCTGACGCCGGGTGTCCTGACCGCCGACGATCTGTCCTACCTGCCGCGCTGTGTGGCCGCTTTCCGCCAGCCCGAATCCACGCGCCGCGCCGGGGTTACGCTCGGTCTGGCCGACACGCTGCTGCCGGAGATCGCGGCGGCGGAAGTTCGCGTCTATCCCGGCAGGCTGCGCCCGCTGGCAAGCGGCGCGCTGGATATCGTATTGGCTCCCGGCTTTGCGACCGGGCAGGGTTACGAGGTTTTGCCGCTGATCCAGAATTTCGACGATCCGGCGGTGATCGACGTGGCGACGGTGCAGCATATTTTGCAGCATCCCAGTTTGCGGGCCGAACACGCTCGCCAGATTACGGCCTTCGCGCTCAATGGTCAAAATGGGACCGGCCAGGGCGCGTATGCGGGCGTGGTGATCGATTACCGCGCCATCCCGTCCGACCTGCGGAACGCCTACACCGCATTTCTGGACGAACTGGCCGCGCTGCTGCACAGCCAGAACCGGACGCTGACCGTCGTGCTGCCCATGCCGGATTACAATGTAGCCGCCGTGACATGGCAAACGGGCGGCTACGACTGGCAGGCGATAGGACGCGCCGCCGATGAAGTGGCGATCCTGGCCCCACTCGATCCGAACGCTTACCGCCCGGTAGGCGCGATCCACCGCCTGCTGGACTGGGCCGTCACGCAGATCAGTCGGGATCAACTGCTGCTCGGTATCAACGCGCTGCATGTCGAGGATCAGAGCGACGGCATTCTTGCGCCGGTGACGTCTGCCGGGGTGCTGGCTTACCTGGGCCATGTGCAGGTGGACCCGCTGACTGCCGGACAACCGCTCACGGCGCGGCTGGTTAATTCCTATGCAGTGCAGGCTTTTTTCGCGGGCGATGACGAGACACAAGCCGCCTATCTGCGCTACATGGATGCGAGCGGTATTTTACTGCGGACCATGTGGCTGACCGATCCGGCGGCGCTGTATCACCGGCTGAACTACGCAGCGGAGTATGACCTGGGCGGCGTCTACATGATCGATCTGCTGGCTCCCGATAACGCGCCGGACCTCGCCGGGGCGCTGCTGGCCTACCGTCTGCACCAGGACCCGCCGCCCGCACCGGACCCGGCGGTCGAATGGACGATCCGCGCCGGGGATACTGTAGTGGCCCAGGTCGCGGGGCAGCCCGATCAGCCGGTCACGGTCGAATTGGGCGATCTGGATATGAACGTCGAAACGCTGACGGTCGAGGCGCACATCGCCGGGATGCTGCTGGACAGCGTGACGGTTAGCCCCGCCCCCTAATCGGGGAAAATTGTGCGCGTAGGGGCGCTGCTTGCTGCGCCCTGTTTTTTGCCGGAGGGCGCGGTAAGCAGCGCCCCTACCCCAATACGGCGGCGATAGGTTCGCCAACCCTACCGCTTACGCTTACGGGATCGTGCGCGAAGCGTGCGCGGGATGATAGGGAGAGGCCAGCCGGGGAAATTGTGTGTAATCGTTTACTTTCGCATATAATGAAAATACTGCCGTTAAATCGACTACTGGCAGCATACGGGTGGACACACGGAACCATCGAGCCGGATCAGTGCCGGGGCACGGGCTGAGGGTCAGTGGACCGTAGGGTAGGCGTCGGTCGCCCGGTACTGCCGGTGCATTAGAATCACAGTACGGCAACTACGCACGGATAGACAGACCGTGCAGAACCGAAACTAGACATTTATGGGTTTCGCTCTATAATTGCCGTCCGGTTTGGGCCAATCCAACCCGGTCCCAACCGGAACAGGGACCTACCAGTCCCACTTTTTAAACGGGAGGAACAAACTTATGCAAACATCTGCCATGCACCCCGCCACCACGACCAGCGCGCGCGACCGTCAACTGCGCAGTTTCGTGATCGCGTGGCTGGGAATTACATTAATGATGGGCGCGCTTGCCTTTACCGGCATTTATTATGCCACCGGGCGCGACAGCAGCGACGGAAGCGGCATGAGCGTTTCCGCTGTGCCGAGCATCGACACCAACCGCGCCGAAGCCGCCGCGCCGGACCAGGTGGCATTTGATCCCAACACCATCGACGCCACGCAGGTTCCCGTCGCTGAAACCCGCCAGCTCAACGCGCCTGCGGTTGAAGCCGAATCGCCCGCGCCGCAGCAGGACGGTTCTCCAAACAATTCGACAGTGCTGGCCGCACCTGCCAATCCTGACCGGGGCGGCAGCGCCGCGCAAGACGCGACTCCCGTCCCCACGCCGACCCTGCCGCCGGTACAGGAAACCGGCTTCCAACTGGGCGTCCAGGTGCAGGCCAACCCCGATCCGGCCATCTACAGCATCTGGATGGGCGAAGTCCGCGATAAGCTCAAGCTCAAGTGGATCAAGCAGCAAGTGCGTTGGGAAGACGTCGAACCGGCTCCCGGCCAGTACGAATGGGGCGCGCTGGATGTGACCTTCGCGCAGGCTGCCGAATATGGCGTGAACGTCATGGTCAGCGTCGTGACCGCGCCCGATTGGGCGCGCGAACAGGGCGCGCGGCTGGATGAAGTCGGCCCGCCCGCCAATTCCCAGACCTACGCCAATTTCATCGCTACGATGATGTACCGCTATCCCGGCCAGATTCACGCCGTCGAGGTGTGGAACGAAATGAACCTCGACCGGGAATGGGCGTCGGTCAACGGCCTGAGCGCGCAAAACTACGTGACGCTGCTCCAGACGACCTACAACACGATCAAAATGGTCGATCC